>CADCDW010000036.1 GCA_902800325.1 uncultured Lachnospiraceae bacterium | reverse complement strand
CTTTCTATCAATTCTTCCTTTATCTGTTTTAAATCTCCCTCTGAGGTCACAATTTCAAGCGAATTTTTAACAGAAAGCAGGTATGTCAGCTCTTTTTGGGTTTCTTCCGTAAGCCGGCTTAAAGCTTCATAAGTTCTCTTAAGCTTATTGTATCTGTCAAAATATTCCTTTGCACATTCCATAGCGGTTTTGTCAGTTTTAAGTGGAATCGTAATCTTTTCTCCGGTATAATAATTATCGCATATTATTTCTTTATCTCCCGGCTTTGCACTATATCCATAGGTTGTCAGAAGTTCTCCATAAACCTTATACTTATCTCTTTTTTCAGTATCCTTAAGCTGTGCACGTTGAAGATCATATTTTTTAGACGTTCTTTCTACAGCATTGGCTACTATCTTTCTTAAATCCGTTGAACGTTGCTTCATTCTCGAAACCACGCTCTTTTTACTGTAATATTCTTCTATTACGGCTGAAATGCTGTCATAAAGTTTTAACCCTTTTGAATTTTTAGACGGATTGTTTCCCTCTAAATTCTTATCTCCATAAGAAGTAAGTCTCACGGAAGAAAACTCCTTTGGCTCATATCCGTCAAATGCTATACATGGTTCAAATTCTCCGTTTTGAACATCCCTCATAAGTTCATTAAACACATTATAAATGTTCTCTTTTTCCAATAAACTTAAAGCATCTGTATTATCTTTATCAATTCCGGACCGATATATAATCTCATTGGCAATAGCCGGTGAAATTCCTTTATATGATGTATAAACAGCCTTTGCAACATTTTCAGGCTTTGTCATAACATGATTTATAAAATAATTTACATCCGATGCTATAGGACTTATCTTTTCCTTATCAGGAGGATATATATATTTACGTCCCGGGAGCACCTCTCTTACTGAACTTACCGCATGTGATATGTGCTTTATACTATCTATAATAACTCCATCATCGTCCACAAAAATAATATTGCTGTGCTTACCCATAATCTCCACGATAAGCCTTTTTGTGCATAAATCTCCCATTTCATCAAGATGTTCTATATCAATCTCGATAATTCTTTCAAAATCAGGCTGTCTTATATCCTTTATCCTGCCATTTCCGATATGTTTTCTTAAAAGCATGCAAAAATTAGGTGCAACTGAAGGATTATCCTTAGTTTTACCACTTATGTAAACCATAGGCATACCTGCATTGGCCGAGATAACCAGCCTGTCAGAAGTATTACCCTCATCTGTCTTGTTTTTAATTACAAGGCAGATTTCATCATCCTCCGGCTGATAGATCTTGTAGATTCTTCCACCCATTATCCTCTTTTTTAACTCATATACAATTCCCGCTATCGAAACACCATCCATAGCCATAACCTAATACCTCACAAAATACAATGAAAATCACTGCATAATAAATACAATCATAAATAATTTACTGCAAAAAATAAAAACAAATATATCAGAAAAGCCTAATGTAACATCTATAATACAAACCCTTATATCAAAAAACTAATACAACATCTATAATATATACACAGCCTCTCCGGTTGAATTAAGTACATATAGAGGGAATTTAAAACCTTTGCCCGATTTGCGTAAAATCAAAAGCAAGAATTCGCATGGATTCGCCCAGAAATCGAGCTGTTTGAGCGTAGCGAGTTCTCGATTTCGTGCGAATACAAAGAATTCGCGCTTATTGATTTAGCAAATTGATGGCACGTTTTAAATTCCCTCTATATGTACACACATTCAACCGGAGAGGCGTCATATTAGCCACGTTTATATCTGCTCATAAAGTCTTTGATAGATTTCAGCCGAATTCTTCCAACTGTAATTTTGCTGCATAGCTCTTTCCTGCATATTGGCCCATGCTTCCTTATCATCAAAGAATACCTTCTTGGAATAATTTATAGTATTAAGAAGTTCAAACGCATCATAGTTTGCAAATGAAAATCCTGTTCCGGTTCCTTCAAACTCATTGTAAGCCTGAACCGTATCTTTAAGACCACCTGTCTCACGAACGATAGGAAGTGTACCATATCTTAAAGCCATAAGCTGTGTAAGACCGCAAGGTTCAAATCTTGATGGAACAAGCATCGCATCACACGCTGCATATATCTCATGTGACAGATCATCCGAATAGAAGATATTGGCAGATACTTTAGCCGGATGGAAACCCTGATAATACTTAAACATTTCCTCATATCTTCTGTCACCGGTACCAAGCACTACAAACTGGGTTCCGTCTGTACAGATATCATTCATAGCTCTGTCCACAAGATCAAGTCCTTTCTGGTCAGTAAGTCTTGAAATAATACCTATCATATAGACATTGTCATCTACAGGAAGACCAAGCTTCTTCTGCAGTTCTATCTTGTTGACAACCTTATTTTTTCTGAAATTCTTAACTGTATAATTCTTAAATATCTTCTTGTCCGTAGCCGGATTATAATCATCATAATCAATTCCGTTCACTATACCCCAAAGAGACTCTCTTCTCGCTGATAAAAGTCCTTCGAGTCCTTCTCCATACTGCGCTGTCTGAATCTCCTGCGCATATGTATTGGATACGGTTGTAATCTTATCAGCATACACAAGTCCACCCTTAAGCATGCTTGCATCCTTATTAAGCTCAAGCTTATCAGGTGTAAACACGTACTCAGGAAGTCCGGAGTACTCCTGAATTGTTCTTATGTCCCATTTTCCCTGAAACTGAAGGTTATGTATCGTCATAATAGACTTAATACCCGAATAAAACGGATTACTTGCAAATAAAGTTTTAAGATATACAGGAACAAGTCCGGCCTGCCAGTCATGACAATGAACTATATCAGGCTGAAATCCTATACTTGGTAAAATTGCAAGAGCGGCCTTACTGAAATAGCAAAATTTCTCTATATCCCACTTTACATCACCGTAGATGTTAAACCCGTTAAAATAATATTCATTGTCAATAAAATATACAGGAACACCTTCATACTCAAGATACATAATTCCTACATACTGCTGTTTCCAGCCTATGTCCATATGAAAATGCGTAATATATCTCATCTTGCTCTTATACTTAGCCGGAAGGCACATATAATTAGGCATAATGACACGTACGTCGTACTCTTTTTTATCAAATATCCTCGGCAGTGTACCAACTACATCCGCAAGTCCTCCGGTCTTGACAAATGGTACACATTCTGATGCAATGTAAGCTACTTTTTTCATACTATACCCCTCCTATACGTTTTATTTTTATATGTCAGTTTAATTATTTCAAAACGATTGATATATCCTTTACTCAGGCTGCGGAGCTTCTGTCGGTGCCTCTGTCGGTGCCTCCGTCGGTGCTTCCGTCGGTGCCTGAGTTGTAGAAGGTGCCTCCGTTGTACTTGGCTGCGGTTGTGGCTGTGGCTGAGGTTGCGGTTGTGGCTGCGGTTGTGGTTGTGCGCCTCCGCCATTGGTAAATGCAGCACTTATATTGGCATTCTCCTGAACATCATTAAATGTATAGCTTGTAACCGGACCCACACTCTGTCCGTTTACAGTTACATCCAAAATTGAATATCCTTCATTAGGTGTGATGTAGAAGGTTACGGTTGAACCTCTTGCACAGGTAACCGATGCTGAAATCGTTCCACCTTCACCGGCAGCCGAGTTAATAGTCAACTCTTCAGACTGTTCAGGATGAAGAGGACAAATCTCATCTGTAATTGCATATTCAGCAGCACTCTCTCCACCTGTAGTACTTACAAGTCTTGTCTGTCCTGTTTCCTCATCAACCTCAACTGTAAATGTTACAGTATCAGGGCACTGTGATGTCGCTATACATTTTGATTCGCGACAGAATGTATAGGTAGCATGTCCCGGGCATCTTTGTCCCGGTACATCCGCAGCTGCATAATAATCTGTAAATGTAGGACAACCTGCACCCGGAAGCTTACCGGTAATCTGACAAAGTGTCGCAGTGGTTATGCCCTCCGGCTTTTCAAAATCAACAGACGGATCCTGTCCCTCCATAGTAGCTATCTGATCCATAATGTCTCTCCACATCCTGCAATGAAGACTCTGGTTGTATCCGCCCATATTAACATTTGAATCAAATCCCATCCATATAGATGCAGTATAATATGGTGTCATACCACAGAACCATAAGTCATACGTATTGGAAGTTGTACCTGTCTTACCTGCACAGCTTATACCTGTTGTCATCCTTGCAGAACCACCGGTACCACCATTTAAAACAGACTTCATCGCATCTATAAGCTGCCATGCCGTTGTTTCTTTCATAACTCTCTTTGTTGTAGGTGTAGTGTTATCTATAACTACATTTCCTTCATGATCAATAACCTTAGAATAAACAACCGGTTTTACATACATTCCGTTATTGGCTATGGAACCATAGGCCGCTGTCATTTCATAGGTTGTAACACCCTTTGTAAGACCTCCGAGGGCTGTAGCCTGGTTTATATCTGAAATAATATTACCATCTGAATCAACATCATAATCAACTATGGTAGTAAGGCCTATATCTACAAGATACTTATATGCAAGTTCAGGAGTTGCAGCGGTTATGGCCTTAACAGCTATAACATTCATGGAATCCTGAATAGCCTTTCTGACCGTAACAGGGCCTCTGTATGAATCACCCCACCAGTTATGAACCATTACACCATTGGCGTATTTGAGCGGTTCATCGGTAAATGGCATCGCAAGACCTCCACCACATGCATCTATAAGCGGAAGATATGCTGCAAGTATCTTAAATGTAGAACCCGGCTGTCTTGGTGAATCTGTTGCCCTGTCTAAGCTTCGGTTTGTAGTTTTTTCACCTCGTCCTCCAACTATGGCTTTGACATATCCCGTATGCTGATCCATAACTGTAAACGAAAACTGCGGCTGAGGTGAAACCGTAAAGCTTTCTCCACTAAACGTACCACCGGTTCTAATAAGCATTGCTTCTTTAAATTCATCTGCCGCAGCCCGCGCCGATGCCTCATCATTAAAGATATTATTAAACTTGGAATCTCCGGTTTTTTCCTTATAATACTTAAGCAGATGTCCTATGGAATAATTATGTGGTGTTTCTCCGTCCGGATCAAGAATTGTAAGATTATAATCAAGTCCGACTCTTGTTCCATTGCCATAGTAGCTTGTATCATTTATTACATCATCACATATTTTCTGGATGGCTTTATCCTGAACCGAATATACCGAATAACCACCGGTAAATATAAGCTGTGACGCCTCCTGCTCTGTACATCCGTAAAGCTCCATAAAATCATTTTTAAGGTCTACAAGAATCTTATCTGTATAGTAAGAATAAACACTCTCTTCTGCCTCTTTAATCTGCTGAACCTCTGCTATTCTTGTAAATACGTCATCAGCCATAGCCTCATCAAACTGAGCCTTGGTTATATATTCAAGCTCAAGCATCTTCTTAAGAACTCTTTCTCTTCTCTTTGCACTTTCCTCCGGAAATCTGGTAGGATCATACTTAGTAGGGTTCTGTGTAATACCTGCTATGGTTGCCATCTCGGAAACTGTAAGTTCGTCTATATCTTTGTTGAAATACTTTGTTGAAGCAGCCTGTATACCGTTAACGCCTCGTCCCAGGTAGATAGTATTGAGATAACACTCTATAATCTGTTCCTTTGAATATTTCTTTTCAAGCTCCATGGCAAGATACTGCTCCTGTATCTTTCTTTCAAGCTTATCCATAAATGTAGTCTCTCCAAGACCTACATTGAATACCTCATTTTTTATAAGCTGCTGGGTTATGGTAGAAGCACCCTGGTCAAAATTACCTGACTTTGCACCTTCAACAAAAGCTCTGGCAATACCCCTTACGTCTATACCGTTATGTGACCAGTAACGCTCATCTTCAATTGCGACAAAAGCATTGATGAAATCCTGAGGGATATCCTCATAATAAACATATACTCTGTCTGAACCAATAGTTGCAATCTCAGTCTCAGGATTACCTTCAGCATCGTAGATAATTGTTTTATATCCCTTTGGCATAATGCTTATCTGATTTATATCAGGAGCATTATCAAGAATACCCTTCATCATGCCAAATACAGCTCCTGCTCCTGCTATAATTATTGCAAGAAAAGCCAATAAAACTATTTTAAGCAGGTTTACCAACACCTTGCGCTTATATCTTTGTGCCTTGGAAACAAGTTTTTTCTGTTTTTTAATTGTTTCCGCTTTTGAATAACCCATTACTGCCTCCTAAATATATATAAAATAGAATAATCGCTCCATGAAAACATTCGCTGTAATATTATACCAAACCTAAGCCTTAAATACAAGTTTTTGTTGCTTATTTAATATTTATTTATAATAAGCCTCCAATCAATATTTTTAACACTTATAAGTTCTCATATACACAGGATAAAAAACATAAATCAATTTAATCATCAATCAAAAAAGGAAGGCCGCCCTGCACATAACCTTACAGAGCGACCCTTTATAGGAGGTTAACAAAAAATGTAAATTTCTCAAATAACTTTACTGAATCTAACACCGGCAAACATCGAATCATCAAGATAAATATTATTGAGCTTTGCCCTTGTCTTTCCTGTCTTTTCAAAGGAATATCCGTAATTAAGACCGAACTCGTTGTACTGTTTTTCAATGCGTGGCTTATTTTTTAACTCATCGAAACTATGATATAAAAGCCCGTCAAGTATATTGCCAATCTTTTCTTCGATTGATAAGTTTACCGGATTTTCCGGGTCATCCCGGTAGTCTTTTCTTAATTCACGCTTTATTCCTTTACATCTTACAAAAATATCAGATTTTCTGTTAAGACTCTTCTTTTCAATTATACGTCTAAACTGTTCGATAATCTTAAAGTGACTTGTTGACTCATAATCCAGATGCTCACCTACGCAGACTGCATAAAGGTAAGTATCCTTACCAACCCTCAGATTCTGCATAAATGAATATATAGCAAGCGATATACCCCAACTGTGTGAAGGGAACACAATCCCTACACTGTCCGCCTCCAATCTCTCACCCATATATTCAGTGTACTTTAAAACAGTACATTTCTTCAAATCGGTTCTTATATGTTCTGCTACTTCCCTTCCCGCATCCATCTTACGAAGTCTTCCCGAAAAAGGTATAGCATCCATTTCATCAGTTACGTAAAAAACGTAATTCATGCTTACCTCCTTACCAACGATTCGTAAAATGTTCTAAAAGAATATTTTAAGTATTCGTCTTTATCCATATTAACTTTATTTCTTAAAATATCTTTTTTTCTGTCCGCTACCTGTATAATCCCGCTTATAGCCGACCATACATAGAGCACTGTCGGCTGAAGCTCTATATCCTTTCTTAAGATGTTATGCTTTACACCCTTTTCAAGAAGGCTGCTTATAAGTTCTCTTAACTCCCGTCCTACATCCTGATTGATGATATCCGTTTTCTTCCTGCTGTTGGTCATCTTCTCTTCGCCCATCAGACTTGCGTAATATTTTGGATACTTCTCTTCAAAATTGACAAGGCACTGACACAATCTGTAATAAGAATCTTCAAAACCTGTCTCTGCATTGATACATGTCTCAATCTCACCCGTAAGAATGCTCATGTAATCTTCCACTATTGAATTGTATATATCTTCTTTACTCTTAAAGTAGACATATATAGTTGATTTACTATAATCAGCGTGTTTGGCAATATCATCCATAGTAGTTGCCTCAACACCCTTAAGCTCAAACAGTTCTTTGGCTGCGTCCAATATATTGTCACGATTAAACTGCTCTAAAGCTGCCTTCTTACGTGTTCCCATATTAACCCTCAATCTTTTTGTACATATAGTTCGTTTATCGTACTATTAGTTTGATTATCATATTCTTATTATGATTATTATAATTTAATTACGTTTTATGAAATATAAATATGTTTTTTGTAATATAAATACGTAAAATAAACTAACTTGTCGATTATTGTACTATAAGTTCGATTTATTGTCAATACTATTGCGCATTACAAACAAAAGTTTTTTTTCAAGCCGGCTTACCTGAACCTGACTGATGCCTAATTCCTTTGCAGTTTCATTTTGGGTTTTATCCTGAAAATATCTTAGATTTATAAGAGCTTTTTCCTTTTCATCGAGCCGGCTCATGGCCTGCTCTATCAGAATTTTATTGTATAAATTATCTTCTGTTTTTAGAGTTCCCGCTTCATCGGCGAGCTTATCCACCAGACACATTTCACTTCCGTCATGCTCATATACCGGCTGGTATATAGACTCTACCTCTCTGTTAGCATCTGTTGCCAATATTATTTCTTCGTCACTAAGACCGGTCGCCGCTGATATTTCATCCATACTCGGATCACGACCAAGCCTTATAGAAAGCGCCTCTCTGGCCTGGCTTATCCTGTAACCGTTTTGTTTTAAAATACGAGACACCTTTATCATACCGTTGTCGCGTAAAAATCTTTTTATCTCCCCCGCTATAAGCGGAACCGCATAGGTAGAAAACTTAACCTCGTATTCTTCGCTAAATCTGTCTATAGCCTTGAGCAGGCCTATACAGCCTATCTGATATATATCCTCAAGGTCATAGCCGCGACCGTAAAACCTCCTTGCTATGCTCCAGACAAGGCCTGTATTATCTGAAACTATCTTTTCCTTTGCTTCTTTGTTTCCCTTTTTCGCAAGTCTAAATAGCTCCAATTCATTCATTTATTCAAACTGACGGCCCACCGTTCCTATCTCCTTCCACATTTTTACAACCGTTCCGTTATCCGGTTTTGAAACAACTTCAACCCTATCCATAAAAGCCTCCATAAAGGAAAATCCCATACCCGACCTTTCTTCATCAGGTCTTGTGGTAAACATAGGCTCCATAGCTTTTTTTACATCCTCTATGCCTTTACCATAATCAATTATCTCAAGATATATACTCCTGCCTGTCACACTTGCATTTATGACAACCTTTCCGTCTTTATCTCCATACCCGTGAATAATGGAGTTGGTTACAGCTTCCGAAACAGCAGTTTTCACATCCGAAACTTCCTCTAAGGTCGGATTGGTTCCTGTAATAAAAGCCGCAACCACCATTCTTGCAAAACCTTCATTTTGGGCATTACTTGTAAAGCTGACTGTCATTTCGTTTGTATTATTCATAATATCCTCCTTCTACCATCTCCTTTATAATATCCTCCTTGGTTTCCTTCTTTTCTATAATTCTGTATATGCCGGACATAGTTAGTATCTTATCTATAGTATCCTTTACATTAACTATATAAACCTTACCTCCTTTGTCATGCACTCTTCTGTACCTTCCGGTTATGAGTCCTATACCTGAGCTGTCCATAAATACTGTCTTATCAAAATCAAATATCAGGTATCTGATTTCATTTTCTTCAAGAATATTCTCACTTTGAGTCTTGATTTTCTCTGCGGCATAATGATCCAATTCTTTGGGAAGATAATAAATCAGTGTTCCATCCGCATATTCATATTTTTTCATAATAACCTCCTGTTTTTATTAAGAATTTTATAATGTAAAAAAGGCACAAAAGAAAGTAAATATTACTTTCCTTTGTGCCTTTTAATAAACAGTCTTTACTATTCATTATTTATCAGATTCTGCAAATCTTCATCGGACATACCGTTTTCTACGCCCGAATAATCCGGCAAAGGGTTTTGTACATCCTCCTCGGGATTTAATGCAGCCTCAAGTTCCACATTTAAATCGGCTATTTCATTGGTAAGAGAGTTAATAGTTGCATTTTTATCGGCAAGTTCTTCACTGTAGGATTTGATAAGTTCGTCCTTTTCATTTATGATTTTTCGCTTTTGCGCCGGAACTACTATGAAATATAAAATAAATATTCCGAGCACCATACCAAGCAGGACATATATGCCCGAGTATTTTGCAAAGCTTATCTCACCATACTCGCCTCTTGAAACAGCTTTTGCCTTATACTTTTCTATCAGATCGCCAAAAAACAGCTTAATTTTATTATCACTTTTTGCACCGGTCGTGCTCAAAGTTATAGCTTCCTCCTCATCCAGCAATCCATCATTTTCTACTGATTCCTTACTCATTTCTATAATATTTTCATCAGTATCTCCCATTTCATGAAGGTAATGAATAGCAAGAGTATTGGCTTTGTCTATTTTTAAAACTCTCCTTAAGGTTGTTCTTGCCCTCTCATAATTATCAGAATTTATGTATAAAAGCGCAAGCAACAGATAGCCCTTTACAAAATGAGGATTGGAAGACAAAACACTTTTTAGCTGGATAATAGCCAGGTCAAAATCCTCACTCTTGGCATAATTAAGCGCCTGATTATACTTTTGGGCTATCTGATCTACATTGGCAAGCAATGTAGGATCCTGTCTTAATTCTTTAAGATACTTCGATGCAAGGTTACCGGAGGGCTGATAGTTGACGCTCATAACCCATTGGCTTAAAGCATTAACTATCTCACCCATCTCATAATACACAAGTCCCAACAGATTTCTGGACATGATATTTTTCTTATTGTATCTAAGAGATATATTGAGAGAATCTATAGCTCCCGAAAGGTCTCTTGCAACCGCTCTGTCATAGCCTATATTGTAATAATAATCAGATGTATTAAAAGCCTTTTTCAATACCGGAAGCGGCATATGGCAAGAGGAACAATATCCATTTTTCTTTATATGTGCTCCACAGTTCGGACAGAGCACCGGTCTTTTGGTTGCCATAATTATCTCCTTACTCTTCCCGCATATCTGCCGGCTGCATTTTCATTGGCGGTTTTCATCTCTTCCGTAACCTGAAAAACTATATCGCTTATATCTTTTAAATCATTACTGTATATAGCATCCTCAGCCTGACTTACTTCAGGTATGGGCTGAAATCTCTTAAGTTCTTCTTCAAAATTAATCATCCTTTGCCTCCAAAACAATCTGTTTTATGCTGCCCACAAGATATAGCGAACCAACACAAAAAAGCATTGTATCATCTTTATTTAAAACCTCAGATAAAGCTGTTTTAAAAATCTTTTTTATATCACAATCAACCATTATATCTGTTGACGTGTTCCTGTCAAGCCTGTTTCTGAATAATTCTGCAACATGATCCGGTGAAGCCGTTCTGTACGAATCAACTTTCGTCACATACACCTTACTTATCGAAATCCCGTCACACAACTTTTTTATCATAGGTTCATAATCTTTATCTTCACAGACAGCAAATAAAATCTCTATTTTTTTATCACTGTACAAATCATGAACAGTCTCGTTAAACATGTCTATAGCATCTTCATTATGAGCTCCGTCAATTATAACATTGGGATATAAAGATTCCATACGTCCCGGCCAATAAAAATCAAGTAACGCTTGTTTTATAATATCTTCTTTGATTACACCTTTATCCTTCAAAAGCTCATTACAGGCAACTATAGCCAATACCGCGTTATCAACCTGATAAAGAGCAGTTTTCTTTAATACCAGCCTTTCGTATATATAATAATCATTGGCAAGCGCAAAATCAATCGTTTTATCTGTAATATCAAATATAAGATAATCCGTTTTTGCGACATTTATTTCTTCGGCACGGCGGTTTTTTGCAACTTTCGATATAACAGCATCCGCTTTTTGGCTTTCAGTTTTATAAACAACAGGAACACCCTCTTTAATTATGCCTGCTTTTTCGGCAGCGATTTTTTCTATCGTATCACCCAGATATTTCATATGATCCAAACCGATTGAAGTTATAACCGTTATGACAGGAGAAAGCAGATTAGTCGCATCAAGTCTTCCCCCAAGACCCGTTTCATATATAACATAATCCGGCTTTTTAATGTCATAATATACTGCTGCCATAGCAAATAAAAATTCAAAATATGAAAGTTTAGACTTTCCTTTTTCAACAATTATTTGCTCTGCTTTATAAACCGCCCGAAAAGCATTGAAAAAATCAGTCTTTGAAATTATATCATTGTCTATGGCGATTCTTTCTCTTATATCTATAAGATGCGGAGAAGTAAAAATTCCGGTTTTATAGCCCATTTTATTTAATATACATTTGATAAAAGATGCAGTTGAGCCTTTTCCGTTTGTCCCTGCTATATGTATGCTTTTTATATTCTTATGAGGATTACCAAGTTCTTCCATAAGAAATGAAAGATTTTCATTACCTGATTTATTTCTCTCATTTTTCTCATGTGAAAATAGAGGTATATGATCTATATATTTTACACAGGCTTCATAATCTGTTATCATCTGTTATCCACCTTCTCAGGATACATATCATGATGAGTAAGTCTGTCAAATGCAACCTGTTCCCACTTTGTTTGCGGCTTGCCGTAATTACAATAAGGGTCTATGGATATACCGCCTCTCGGAGTAAACTTTCCCCATACTTCTATATATTTAGGTGACATGAGTTTTATTAAATCCTTCATGATGATATTGACACAATCCTCATGAAAGTCACCATGATTTCTAAAGCTGAAAAGATAAAGCTTCAAAGATTTGCTCTCCACCATAAGCTTATCCGGTACGTATGAAATATATATGGTTGCAAAATCAGGTTGTCCTGTAATCGGACAGAGTGATGTAAATTCCGGACAGTTGAATTTTACAAAATAATCGTTATCCTGATGCTTGTTTACAAATGTCTCGAGTATATCCGAAGAATAATCAGACGGATATTTTACCTTTTGATTCCCAAGTAATGTAATTCCTTCTTTTTCCAAATCCGTACGTGCCATATTTTCCTCCTTATAATCCTATATTATCAGGCTGCCTTATCCTTGCATATATTGCTTTTGAAATCGGACCATATATAAACTTACGACAAATATATCTCTTTTTCAAGATGAAATGAGTATATTATTTTTTCAGCAACCTTTAAACCGGTAATTTTTTCCAATATATACGCATAATAATCAAGCTGTGCTTTATACATCCCTATCAGCTTATCTTCATCTGCAAAGTCTGTTTTATAATCCATGAGTATTATTTTATTATCCTCATGAAAGAATGCATCTATAATACCCTGAACTATAATCATATCTTCTGACATATCATCAGTTTTTTTATCATTATTGTCAAAAGCTTCCCTACTGTCAGAATTATATATCATATCAAAAGTAAGCCCGGCCGAAAACTGTTTTTCTTTTTTAAGCAGGTTTAGCTTATCAGCCTCAATCATTCTTTTTCCAAGACTTGACAAAAGCATAGTTCTTATCTTGTATGGATTTATGACTGCAGCTTCTTCGTTGCTGAAAATATCTTTTTCTGCCAGTTCCTTGATAAAGCTTTTGATATGTTCAAGCATTTCTTTTTCATCTAAGCAATCATAATCTTTAAAGCAAAGAAGCTCCATAAATTTATGAACTATGGTTCCTTTTTGGGCGCCGTTTAAACCGCCTTTTTCCTTCTTGAAATCTTTATAATCCTCATCTGATGAAGCGTTATTTTGATTTACCAAATCCTTACCTGATGATGCGTTTTTTTGATTTACCGAATGCTCATCTGATAAAGCATTATTTTGATTTGCCAAATCTTCCCCGATTAACCTGCCGGATTTGTCCGCAAGAACCTCGTCCACATCATACCCTTCACCGTCAAAAGCCTTCATCTTTTTTATCTCAGATATAGACATCTTACTTTTCATCTTAGTAAAGCTGTCAAACGGATATTCATACTCAAAAGATTTTTTGAATATCTCGTATAATTCCTTATCATATTTATCCAATGCATTTTCATAGAAATCATAAACAGACCATGTTTTTTTGATTTCTTCTTTTCCTATATATCCGCTAATATCTTCCTCACGAAGAATCTTTAATTCTATATCACAGATTTCGTCCTTACTGTCATAGTTATTCATGCATGCTATAATCCATGTAAGAAAGCCCGGCGCATTGTATCTTACATCAAACGGAATGGCTCCGTCAGAGGTTTCCGGCACCATAAGCTTAGATATGGTCTTGTCAACATCCTTGTCACAACCTGTTATAATAAGCTTTTCCTTTGCCCTTGTCAATGCGACATAGAGTACTCTTAACTCTTCTGCCATATTTTCTTTTTTTATAAGCAGTTTAAATGCATCTTTAATAAAGGTATTTTTCTTGAACCTGTCCTTTGTATCCACATAATCTGCCGCAAGATAATAATCGCTGTGAACTATAAGCTGTTCCTTTGAATCCGCTGTATTAAACTGCTTGCCGAGTCCACTTACAAAAACTATCGGATACTCAAGGCCTTTGCTCTTATGCATGGTGATAATTCTAACTACGTCCTCATCATCGCCAAACATCTTAGCCTCTCCAAAATCCACCTCATTTATCTTCAGTTTCTCGATATATCTCAAAAAATTAAAGAGTCCCTTATACGAACCGTCTTCAAACTTTTCTGCCTTTTCAAGAAGCATATTTATATTATTTTTTCTTCTGCTTCCCATAGGCATGGCAAGAACATAATTATAATAGCCCGTAATATCAAGAGCCTTCCAAATAAGTGATGCTATTGACATGGTTTTGTTATCAAGCCTGAGTGTATCAATTATATCAAATATATTTTTAAGCTTTTCGGATATATAATCATCTACATCCTCCATATAGCAAAGACATTTTTCATACAGAAGATGCTTTTTCTTAAGCTTCTTTTGGGCATAGTCACATATAAAAGATAACTCATTTTCATCAAGCTTTGCCATAGGCGAAAGCAAGACTGCAGCAAGAGGTATATCCTGTTTAATATTGTCCACTATAGATAAAAGTGACATGATTAGTTTGATTTCAACTGCCTCAAAATACCCTCCGGTATCCTCAAGATATGCAGGTATGCCCGACATAGTAAGAGTGTTATAAACAGAATCTCCAAAGCCTTTTAAGCTCCTTGCAAGTATAACAATATCTCTATAACTTGCCTTTCTGTATATACCTTTTTCTTCGTCATATATATATTGTGGATTTTCATCTCCCACAAGTTCTTTAATCCTTTTAGCTATCGCAACCGATTCAAGCTCAAGCCCGGACAGTCTTTCGTCTGTTTCAAAATTATCTACCAGTATAACCTCAGTACTTCCACCGACACTGTCTTTAAGCGAATCATCAGGCATCGGAAAACCTTTGGCATGCACGAGAGCTACGCTGTCATCATACTCTATACCTCCAAGGTCTTTTCTTATAAGTTTTTTGCAAAAATAGTTTATTGAATCCAGCACATTCTTTCTTGAACGGAAATTATTCTTTAACTCAATCTTAACCTCCGGTCCTTCATCTGAAAATGTGTTATATTTGGATATAAATAAATCCGGTCTTGCCATACGGAACTTATATATGCTCTGCTTGACATCGCCAACCATAAACATATTGTTTCTTCCAAGGCCTATACCTGAAACCGAGTAAAGTATATCCTCCTGAAGATAATTACTGTCCTGATATTCATCTATAAATATCTCGTCATATTTTTCTGAAATCCTTTTTGCCAGGTCTGTAGCAAGCGGTTTATTGTCCTCATCATATCCTGCACATACAAGCTGATATGCCATGTGCTCAACATCGGAAAACTCAACAAGTTTTCTCCTTTGCTTTTCAAGTTCATACTCTTTTGAAAACTCCACAACAAAATTAATAAGCGGTATAAGATATCCTCTTATATTGGCTATTTCGTTTAAAAGCGACTTTGAATCTCCCTTAAATATCTTTAGCTTTGTTATTAATTTTTTATAGTTTTCTCTTACGCCCTTAAACTGTTCAACCAGTGTCTCATCATACATATCGCCCTTGCAGGTTTTTAATCTCGCCCACTTTATATCAAGAGCATTTTTTAAACGATCATACGAATCTGCTTCAAGTATTTTTGAAACAGCTTCCATATCACTTTCACATACTTCTATATTCTTATCAGGGCCTCCGTCTGCTTCACATATTTCCCTGCCGCACGATACATAAAAGGCAGCGCTTTGTGCATATGCCTTTACCAGCGCAAAAAAGTCCTCCATCCAGTTAAGCTTCATAAGTTTTTTTTCATCATTTACCGAAAGAACTTCCTTTGCATCCTCTAACCATACATAAGGTCTCGGATAACTCGAAGCAAGATTATAAATCTTTAGTATATTATTTTTTAAATTATCATCATTTCTATCGTTACCAAATATATCAAGCAGCATAAAAAAATCAGCATTTTTTTCTTCATAAAGCTTATCAAACATCGCATCCAATACATCATTTTTTATAAGTGCCATCATACCTGCATCGCCTATATTAAAATTGGCGTCTATTGACAAAAGTCCAAAATTTTCTTTGACAACTCTAAGGCAAAAACTATCTATAGTTGTAATATCAGCTCTGTTTACAAGCACTGCCTGTCTCATAAGATGCTCATTGTCCGGATCTTCCAAAAGCATCTTCTCGATACGCAGTGCTATCTTTTCACGCATCTGAGCTGCGGCTGCTTTGGTAAATGTAACAACAAGGAACTGATCTATATCCTTTGGATTCTCTTTATCAGTCATCTTGTTTATTATACGCTCAACAAGAACAGCGGTCTTTCCCGATCCTGCCGCCGCCGATACAAGAATATTTGATTTTCTTTCATCTATCGCTCTTTGCTGCTCTAAAGTCCAGCCCATAGCTTTATCCTTTCTTTTAACTATTTATCATTTTTCGCATTATCCAATATTTCTTTTATCCTGTCATACACTATATCCTTATCCTTTTCTGTATATCTTGGGAAGCGCTCCCTGTTACCACCGTATTTTTTATCAAATCTGCAAACTTCCTTATATATGCAGTATTCACATGAGCTTCTTCCGTCTACGGACATAGGGTTTTTATCTATCTGCCCGGACATGATACTTACAGCTATATCCTTTGCTTTATAAATAGCAAAATCGTTTATATTATTAAACTTTTCTAAGTCATCATTTAAAAGTCCTGTAAGTTTAAGCTTTTTATCTCTTTCCTTCTTTGCACCCTCTTCATTTTCGGCATCTACATAAGGGTCTGCCATCTTATAATAATACATGCCTTCAGGAGTTACCTTTATTTTTTCAGAATCTGATTTATTTTTATTATATTCATTTTCGACAAGCTCCTGCATAACATTCATATATACGGAAAGCTGTAATGACAGTCCTTCATAAAGCCTGCTTATCTTAAAATCATGACTGCCCGATTTATAATCAATAATTCTGAGCCTTAACGCCTTGTCCTCAGATGAGTAATATATATCTCCCCTGTCAACTATTCCATTTAAAGTCATATCAAAATCCTGCTTAGGAACGTCAAGCTTTTTGGTGAATTTATACTCAAAATATTCAGGCTTCAGCATATCCTTATCTGTTATATCAGAGAGAACTGCTGCCGTTCTTTTACCTATTCTTTTTAAAACCGTAAGTAAATAATCAAATCTGCCTTCCTTTACGGTATAGCTGTCGTAAGCATTGTTAAACGCCTCTTCAACATATCGCTCCACCATATCATTTCTATCTTCCTCACTTACCCCCGACCAGTCATTGTCCATATCGTCATGGACATGTCTGTACATATGCTCCATAGCCTCATGCAGTATGGTTCCTATATCTCTGTTATCTATCTGCCTTATCTTTCTTTCGGATAGCCCGAGAATATACTGAAGGAAATAAGAATAAGCACAGGCTGCATACTTTTCCAGCCTTGAAACCGATTGAGCCGTAAGCTTAAGTTTAATCAAATCTGCTATATCGGATGACAGGCTTTTAGGAATATTATTATATGAAAACGCATCTTCTATAAGAGAAAGCCCCTTCTCCTGCGTATCCCGGTAAAGCTTATACAAAGTCATAGTCTCGGAAAGCCTTTTATTATCGCCTGCCATTATAAGCTGCATACCCTCTATAAGTGTATCAAGACTTGTTTTTCTGTTGGAAACCTTATATGAGTCATCTTTACTTACAGATATACCCGGAAATATGTTGGTAATTCTTGAAATAATATATGACGGCCTTGCCTGTTCATTATCATCATTCATACCGGTATAAGAAAGAATAAGCTTATCTTTAGGCTTAGTCATATTTATATAAAGATAAAACTGTTCTATATATGAATTAAACTTTTCAGTAGGCGCAAGTTCTATTCCAAACTCCTTTAGGCGTTCTTTATCACTGTCACTGATTATGCCTGCATTATTACTCTTTTTAGGAATGATTCCATCATTTATGCCAACTATAAACAGTACTTTGATATCATCAAGTCTTGTCCTTGTTATATCTCCCACTATCGTCATATCAAGGTTTTTCGGAATCACTCCCAACGTCAAATCTTTAAGTCCAAGAGCCATAAGCTCCGAAAAATCATCTATGGCAGCAGCATCACAACCCATAATCTCGTCCATCTTATCAAAAACAGAAATTACCTTTTCATATAAATTCTTATAATCCGACATACGCTCTTCATAATTGTGTCTGCTCATAAATGTGCGCATTGCCTCTGTATAAACCTTTATACTGTTTAGGTTTTTGTGTAGAAGTTCATAAAAAGGTATAAGTATATCTGCCACATAAGCTCTTATCTCTTCTACTTCTTCATTCCACTCTCTGCTCCATCCTGATTTACCGCGTATACCTTTTTTTAATACATAATTTTCAAGTGTTTCTATATCATCATTGTCAAGTTCGTTTAAAATACCCGACTTTAAAAATGCAAATACACTGTCATATGAAAAGTTTTCTTTAACAACTCTCAGAATATATTCCAGTGAATTTATATATGGATTATTTTTTACAGGTATACTTGCATCAAGGAAAAACGGTATATTATATCTTCCAAATATCTGCTTTGTTTTTTCGCTTATACCTTCAAGATTGCCACTTATTACAGCTATATCCTTATATCTGTAGTTTTCCTCCTTTACAAGTTTGTCAATACGATATGCCACACCTTCCATCTCCTTACGCGGCGTATCATAAAGAGTTACAGATATATCATTTTGAACATCCCTGCACTTATCATATGGAAATCTGAATATATTTTTTTCAAGAAAAGCTATATATCTGCTTTTGTCAGTCCATCTGTTTACATCATTTCCATCCACAAAATAATCTTCAGAAACCTCAACGGAATTTCTTATCGCAAGCTCCTTTATGCCTGCTATCGTTTTTTTTGTAAGATAAAAAAGCTCATGCTCCTTTACATGTTTTTTTTCATAAAACTTTTTATCTATGGTAAATACTCCATATACGTCTTTCGCGTATCTGATAAGCTTTTCCACAAGCCCAAGCTGTATGGGAGTAAAACCGGTAAAACCATCCATAACGATAACACTTCTTTTTATAAGCTCTGATCTTTCTACATTGTCTGTCAATATCTGAGTCAGCTTTTCTGCCACTATATAGTTATCGGAAAGCTTCCCATCAAATGCATTAAAAATCTTATTCATATCTTCAAGCTTTTTATAAAGTAAAATATCCGTCGGACTATCCTTAAGCTTTTCAATAACTGCATTTAAACTTTCTTTATTTATATCATACTGATACATTTCAGACATAAGGGATTTTACTTCATCTATAAAACCCGATTTATCAAGACTGCCTGAGTAAACAGACATATCAGCCTTTCTTTCTCCTGCTGCCTTTCTTATAAGCATACTCTTTCCAAAATCCTCAAGAACCTTACCGGGTTTTATATTTAACTCATCAAAGACACGAAAACAAAGACGGTTAAAGCCTATGACATCTATATTCATATATCCTTTCGCCGGATGCATCATAACAAGCTTACGCTGCAATGCCATCGAATACTGCTCAGGCACAAGTAATATATAATTAACGTCAGGATTCTTTATACCGTCCTTAATTATTTTATTATATATATAATGCGATTTACCCGAACCCGAAGGTCCGAGTATCATTTGTAAAGACATATTTGTTCTCCGTATAGTTATATATTATGCATATGGATCTGCATATTGTTTTGATATTTCTTCAATCTTATCTTTATTCATCTTAAAACACTGAGTGATACGGGGTGAAAACATACCGCACTCACCTTCGAGTACCATTGAGTATGCCTTCTCGAAATCTATCGCTTTTCTGTATGTAGTATTGGTCATAAGCGCATCAAAGGCATCCGCAATGGAAACTATCTGTGCGGAAAGAGGGATATTTTCTCCCATAAGCTTTTCCGGATATCCTTTTCCGTCATATCTTTCATGATGATATCTACATATCTCCCAACTGTAATGATACATTTTTTCTGTTTGAAACTCCTTCAGATTATCAAGTATCTCACAACCTTTTGTAGTATGTGATTTTATCATATCAAACTCAGACGGAGTAAGCTTAAGAGGTTTTAAAATAATATCATCCGGTATGAGGAGTTTGCCTACATCATGATAGCACGAAGCATCAGCTATGCAATCCACGTCATCTTTTCCAAGTTTGCTTTCAGGGAAAAATGTAATGAGTGTATCACACAAAGTTCTCGTAATCTCTCTGACTCTCTTAATGTGATTTTTACTGAAATTTCTAAACTCTGCAAGAGTACCGATTATATTGGCAAATTCGTGTTGAAGCGCATCTATATCCTCTCTGTTTGAAAATCCGGAACCATCCTTTGTTTTTTCCGCATCAGCAGATATATCAGGATTATTGTTATGAGCTTCCGAATTTGATATTTTTTCTTCCAACTCTTTTATATACATTTTATTTCTTATGGCTCTGTTTACCGCAAACTTGATTTTAGATGCAGCTACAGGAACTATAACGACATCTTCCGCCCCACCATCAAGGCACTTTTGGGCATTTTCTTCATCTATATTTTCAGCCATCATAATAACAGGAATATATTTCATAACTGAGCTTTTTTTCATAAGATTCAATATCTGAAACACATTCATGTTGGGCTGATTTAAGTCTATAATAGCACATGCAAGACTTATGCTTTTATCAGATATAGCTCTGATTGTCTGCGCACCGTCAATCGCCTTGACTATCTCATATTCATCACTAAGAGCTTTTGACACATCATTCAAAAGTTTAAAACTGCATGTCGAAAGCAATATAAATCTCTTTGATTCTCCCATAGCTTCCCTCCAAAACACTTTAGCTTAATAGCTGAACTATAACCTGATCCTTCTCTCTGAACCATACTCTGTTAATATCCTTATCAAGAAGGAATTTGGCATTATTAATATTTATAAGGCAGCCCGAATAAGCCTTCCCCGAAACTCTTACACCAATACCGGCACTATTTTTAGCAAGCTCACCTGTAAATGCATCTCTTTCTTTCTTTATTTCCTCTATCTCATTCATAAGCTGCATCATAGCAGTCTGAACATTTTGATATAAAGGTGTATCCTTTAAAAGTTCCATCTTTACTTTAACCTGAAGTTTCTTTATCTCTTCCTTAAATATTGTAACCTTTACGGAAAGATCTTTTGCTTTTAAATCCCAGTCTCTTAATTTTTTAAGAAAATATTGATTGGCTCCTATTTCAAATTCGGTTCTTATACCCATCTTATTGCCAAGCTCTGCAGCTTCAACTCCATAGATAGCTGAAGTAAGACCGCCAACTATCGCACCTCGCTTTCCGGATATAACAACCTTATTCATAGCGGTACATTTGCAGTTATATAGATAATTGCTTCTTACATCATGTTCTGCAAATATCTTGACATTTTCGAAAAACTTTCCAAATACATCATTACCTGCTTCTATTATACCAAGGCCCTTACCAAGAACCCCCTGTTTAACAAGTACATCCTTTCCGGCTTTCAAAAATGCAGCCTCTACACTTCCATTTACAGTAATATTTCCCGTTGCTTCTATATAAGATCTGGCTCTGACGTCTCCTCTTATCTCTACGTCTCCGTCAAAATTGATATTGCCTGTTGATAAAGTCACATCACCATTGACAACATAAACAGTATTGATGGTAATAATTCCGTTTGTTTCCTCTATACACCCCTTTACAGCTGCAACATATGTAACTTCATCATCCAAAACTGATATATTTTTCCCGCTAAGTCTTGGAAGATTTTGACCATTCTTTGGATGTATAAGCTTTCCTGTTACATCATAGCCGTAAACACCTCTTGATGCGGGATGATAAACTGCTATTTTTTGACCTTCTTCAACCTGTTCAAACAAAGTAACGTTGGCATAATTAACCGAACCGTCCTCATTTAATTCAGGTTTCTTATCTATATTTCTATTAAAAAAGTATTCAAAATATCCATCTTCTCCGTCAACCGGGAGCTTACCTTCTGCTATAAGAGTTCTTTCACCAAACCCTATATTACCATTCAATATTTCCTGTATAATTTCTTTTTTTATACCCTGTCTTACACCACCCAGTTTAATAGCCGTAGATATTTCTTTTTCAGTAAAACCCTCGTCCGTTTCTTTTAGCTTTGGTAAAATGATATATGCCGTCATGGCATCACGGTTTACCTCTATGATAACCCTTTGGTTTTCAGTATCCCAGATAATGCCGTCATCCGGTGCATCAGCATCTTTAAACTCATTGTCATCATATTTTATAATCTCAGCTTCCGGATTAAACAAGTCAGACTCTACCTTACCAAATGCCTTAATCTTGGCTCTGTGGTTGGCCATATCAGTTGCACTCCACATTAACGAAATATAGTCTGATACATCAATTCCTTCTTCAAGTCCAAGTCTTATCTCACGCATCTGCTCCGGTGTATATAAAACATCTTCATATTTAGAAACATCCACACCGGCCTTTAGTCCCAGTCTTATCTCGCGCATCTGCATCCAGTTATATATATTTTTTGCATATATGGAAATATCAAGTTTTTCTTCAAGTCCGCGTCTTATTTCATACATCTGACCACCTGAAAAAGAATGATCCATATAACAGGTAATATCTACATTATTTTTTAATCCTATCCTTATCTGTTCTAATTGATCTTCTTCATATTCGTCATCAACATATAAATCTATATTAAGTCCATCTGAATAAGCCTTTCTGATTTCCGTTAAAACAGCCTTTGGGATTTTTCTTTCGTAATATGGTAATAGATTAATGCCTGACTCAAGACCGAGTCTGATTTCCCGCATAACAAGATAATCCATACTCTCATCAAGATATATGGATACATCGATACCACTCTTTATGCCTCTTCTGATTTCCCTCATCTGAAACCAGTCATATTTTTCATCCATGTATGGAGCTATATCTATACCCTGTTCAAGTCCTTTTCTTATCTCAGTCATCTGAAGAAACATATACTTTTTATCTGCATAAATATCTACATCTACGCCGCTTTTCAGACCCAGCTCAATCTCCTCAAGCTGCATACGGTCAAAGCCCTTCAGATGATAGGCTTCCAGTCGTTTAGCAATTTCAATTTCTGAAATACCGGAATTCACAGTTGTTTTGCTCATATCTTAATCTCCCCAAAGATTAACCCATAAATAAAAACATTATAATATGATAAAAAATCGTTACATATAGATATGATTTTACCATAATTGATTGTTTCAGGCAAGTATAAAGCGCATACTCAACATACAAAGCGTATACTCAACATATTCCTCTCCACAAAAATAAGAGCTGCTATCAGCTCTTATTTTAATCATTATCATTTTATTTTTCACTCTACGACCTTCTAGTACACCGAAAAATAAATAACCGGCACAACCGCTTGATAAATTCAGTCGACGATGCCACCGCATCGCCTCCTTCTTCCGCCTTGTATCTGAGACAATTTCTCTTCGTGATTGTACCAGATACTTATTATTCGGTGTACTAGTCAGATAACATTCTTTTCTCTGAATCAAAAGCTATACCTATCTTAAATAGCTTTCTGTCATCTGCCACAAATTGTAATGCTTACCAAAACCTAAAAAAACGATTTCTACTTGTCTAATATACAAAAAAAAGCTATAATAAAATTGTTATTGAGTCCATAAACTATATTTACGAGGAGGTATATTATGGAAAATCCAAATAAATTTAAAATTTATTCAAAGTTCAATAATCTTATAGCATTAAATATTACTCCGGGGCATTTTGCTACATCTTCATCTCATATAAATTATTATATTGATATGACCACATTAAAAACGAGAAGAAACGAAGCTAAAGCTGCGGCAAAGGCTCTTGTTCAGGAATACGTTACCACAACCATAATTGATGCAATCGTATGTCTTGACGGAACAGATATAATAGGTGCGTATCTTGCCGATGAGCTTACCAGTGCAGGTATAATGTCTGCCAATATGCATAACACTGTATATATACTCACACCGGAACAGACCTCAAGCGGACAGCTTATGTTCAGGGAGAATTTTCTTCCGTTTATCAAAGGAAAGAATATACTTGTTCTTCTTGCGACAGCCACAACAGGTAAAACCATAAACTCAGCTCTTGAGTGTATCGAATATTACGGTGGTAAAATAGCAGGTGTATCGGCTATCTTCTCTGCTGCAAACCGGATACATGGTCAGCATATCAATACTATATTTACTACAGACGATATACCTAATTATCTTACCTATCCGGCTGTCGACTGTCCTATGTGCAAAGCCAAACATCCTCTAACTGCAATTGTAAACAGCTTTGGATATTCGAAGCTTTAGAAAATACTGATATACAAGTTATAAAACTCCCTGCTTTGGAATATATTTATAATAATCTTAAGCAGGGAGTTTTTATTATGTCATCAAAAACAAAAATTGTTGTTCTAAAGTCAAAAGAGCTTATATACACAGCGATATTTGTTGTGCTTGGAATCCTTCTTATATCACTGCTTATCTATATGTTTTCTCCGTCAAAGGATAAAAAGAAGGGTGACAAAAAAGGCAGCATAGAAAGCACAAACGAAATTTCGGATGAAAATACCGGCGATGTATCGGTAAAAACCGCTCCGGAGGCTACTGTCATACCTCCACAAAACCAAACGCAAAATACCGATACAACCTCCTCTAATGAACAAAGTCAGAATGATTTGGCTACAACCCAAAACCAACCTGCACCGGAGGCAACAGTTATCCCTCCGCAAGAGTCCGTAAGTACTTCCGCAGCAGTTTCAGGCAATCAGGCTACAACAACCACCGATTCCAAAAGCAAAGGCAGTACATACCAATCCGGAGTATACTCCTCCATCATGAATGTAGGCGGTCAGACCGAACTCCAGCTTGTGGTTACAGTTGACAATGGTCGTGTATCTCATCTTGACATCACCAACCTGAACGAAACTGTTACTGCTATGTATCCTTTAATAAGTCCTTCTTTGGATGAGCTTAACGCACAGCTTGACGCAGGAGCTGCGTTTGAAAACCTTACATACTCAAAAGACAACCAGTACACAACCATACTTATACTTCAGGCGGCAAGGGAGTCTTTAATAAAACAGTGAGGCCTGCCGGTGCTTTTTTGAACTAAAACGCTGCTCCCCCCCGACCACTTTACACACACTGTATGCGTAAGATGGTCGGGGTATATTTTTAAGCAATTACATCTGACGTTTATTAAAAGCACCTCTTACTGCGCGTAAGATGGTATCATGGAAAACTATTTAGAATCCACCACCTGGCATCATACCGTTTCCGCCCATGCCTCCAAAGCCTCCCATACCTGTTCCCTGACCATATATAGTACCTGACATTTCTATGGTATATGTTTCTGAGCCTACGGTAAGAGTATAGGTTCCATCGCTTTCTATATCAGGGGAGCTTATAACTATTGACTGGTATGCCTTGTCAGGTGTGTAGCTTGCAATTTCATTTCCGTCACTGTCAGAAAGTGTTATCGTTGTACCGCTTTCCACACTGCCGGAAAGTTCATAAAGTATCGAACACTGTGTTGAATCCTGCCCGAAGTTCATAGCCATGCCACTTGCTCCTGCTGTTATAAAAGTTCCGCCTGTTATATATCCGTTTACTTCATAATCTATAGATCCGTTACCGCCGTTGTTTGGTCCGCTTACATACGTTTCTCCGCCTGTTACAACAAGGTTTCCGTTTGAGTCTACACAATCGCCACCGGCAGATATATGAAGTATGCCTCCGTTTATACTAAGAGATGCATCTGTATCTCCTCCTGCATTTAAACCATCATCGGATGCGACAAGATTAATATCACCGCCATTTATCTCTATAGTATGTGCTTCTACACCCTCATAACTGCTTGATATATCTATATTTCCACCATTTAAAGTAATTATCACATCTGCATGTATGCCATCATCACCGGAAGAAAGTGTTAAGCTTCCTTCATCGATTGTCACTTCATTATCTGAATGTATGGTGTCATCCGCCGCATCTATGGTATATGTTCCTCCGTAAATATATATTCCACCGTCTGCTTTTATACCCTTGGTAGAGTTTTCAAGATAATCATCGGCGTCATATTCAGTCTCTTCTGTAGTTTCTGAAGTATCTGTTATTTGTGAACCGTCAGTTTTTTTTGTATTATTCGTAGAATCGTTCTGCGTCTCTGACGATGGATCATCTGTTGCTTCGGTTCCTTGCATCTCAGGCGTAGTCATATCTTCCGACATCCGGTCACCTGCCATATCCGGTGGTGTCATATCCTCCGGCATCTGACCGTCTGTCATATCCGGCGGGGTCATATCCTCCGGCATCTGACCGTCTGCCATATCAGGTGGGGTCATTTCTGACATATTACTTCCATCAGAGCTTTGTCCTTCCATACCGCTACCAGAATTCTGCTGTTCACCTTGAGTGTTTTCGCCACGTCTGCCTCTTCTTCCGCCTCCAAAGTTTTCACCCGATGCAGCATCAGGCATCTGACCGTCGAATTCTCCATTTTCAAGACCCGGACGACCACCCACATTTTGTTCGTTTTCGAAATTTTGCTGTCCGCCGAAGCCTCCACCCATCATATTATCCGAATGAAAGGCTCCGTTTTCATATCCGCCTCCGGATACTATGTTATAGTCTCCATCATATATCAAAGCTTCACCTGAAGTATCTATACCATCATAACCGGCTTCTATATTAAATGTTCCACCGATTGCATAAAAGAATCCAAGCGTCTCATCATCAGTGTTTTCTACATGTATACCATCTGTTCCGCTGGTTATATTGATGGTTCCGTCTGCAACTCTCACGCTGTCGTTAGCATCTATACCCTTCTTTGCGACATCTATATTATAAATGCCACTTGTAATTTTTACATCATCTTTACCGGATATACCATGTGAAGTTTCACAACTTATATTAAGAGTTCCTGCTCCATTTAATGTTATATCATCCTTTGCATATATAACAGCATCAACACCGTCTTCAGACTCAGCAAATTCTCCCGTCACACTTAGGCTGTTTTCACTTTCGGTAGTTGTAACAAAGACCTTATCTGCATTTTTTACATATATGACAGCACTGTCATCATTTTCTATCTTTACACCATCAAGTACAAGCTGAACCTTTTCGTCATCTGCCACATCAACAATTATCTGGCCATCACTAAGCTCACCTGATAACTTGTAACTGCCTGCTTTGGTAATTGTAACTACATCGCCTTCTATACTAACTCCCGAAGCCTTAGTGCTCGATGAACCATCAGCCAGAGCAATTTCTTCCGCATCATCATAGCTTATATCATAATCTCTGTCTGAAAACATATCATCCTCACTGACCACTTTTTCATTAGAATTCGAATCACTTTCTGTAGCAACCTGACTAACCGTTGTAGAGGTTTCCGAAGACCCGTTTTTCTTGCCGCATCCTGCCATACAAAGTATCATTACTGTTGCCATACTAATAGTTAAAAATCTCTTTCTCATAACAATCACCTCATTTTCCTAATCAAACATCCGCATAATCTACTATTAAAATCTCAGGGCTCTGTATGTTTTTTATTTGAACCCATATGCTTATTTAAAGCACCGTCTGCTCTGTAACCTGTTTCGATATTAAAGTTCCATCTGCTCTATCACCTGTTTCGGTATTAGAGTTCCATCTGCTCTGTTATCTGAGCCGACATGCTGATTTCCAGATTTCCGTTTCTGCATCTTAAATCATCGATAAGCTTCTTTTCAGTATTTTTTTCCTTAAGCGTTATGTTATATGTCAGCTTGTTAAGACTTCCGAGATTGGTAGTTTTTATCCTGATCATCTCGACCTTATTTACATATTTATCCCAAACTTCATCAAATATTTCGCTATAATCAAGATCCTCCGGAACTGTTATATTTATGGTCTTTTGAAGTGTTGACATATTACACTTGCCGAAACCTATGGCTTCATATACCAAAACAACCACACACATGATTAGCGTAAATACAACTGCTACTCCCATAAATCCCATACCACAGGCAAGACCGACTGCCATCGCCATAAAGATTGCTCCTATTTCTTTGGCAGTTCCCGGTGCCGAACGGAATCTTACAAGTGAAAATGTACCTGCTACCGCAACTCCGGCCCCTAAGCTTCCGCTTACCATAAGTATTACAACACTTACAACTGCAGGAAGTATGGCAAGTGTTCCGACAAAGCTCTTTGTCGGATTGGATTTAAACTTATATGTAAGAGCAAGAACAGCTCCAAGTATAAGTGCCGCGATTATTGTTACAACAAAATCCACTAAAGTTATATCTGTCTGATTTAATGTGTTCATACTTTCAAATAAATTTTCCATAATTAGCCCACCTTTCTATCTGTAAAGCCATATCCGATTACATTGTTATTATTTCTATCCTCAAGCATCTGCAAATAAGCTCTTCCGTATTTTGAAAATGATGTCTTTCTGATTTTCTCGCTGCTAAGTATATCCACCATCCATTTGGGAATCGCATTTGCCGTCTTAATCTCCATAAGTGACATCCCATCTTCCAATATATCTCTTCCTCCCGGCTTGGATGTAAGCTTCATATCCTCAGTGCGCCATCTTATATTTTTATCAAATGTTACTCTGAAACTTGAATCTTCATTTGAAAAAAAAGCTGTTCTGTCATAACATAAGTAGACTGCCGGTTTAAGCTTTTTATAAAATTCTTTGAAATAATCAAGCTCCTTAATTATCTGCCTTTCAAGGAAGCTGTTACCTTTTACAGGATTATCAATCTTTAAATTTTTATCAAGATAAATCCTTGCTTTGTTTTCCTGCATTGTAACTCTTCTTTTATATACTACTCCGTCATATTTTTTCTTAAGTTCAACAAATACCTCTTCACCCGGTTTTATCTGTCCGTAACTTCTTACCCTTAGTTTTTCTTTATATGCCGGACCTTCCAAAGAATTTCTTATAAGTCTCATATCCGGCGTGTCATAATATATATTACATATGGTACTTTCACCATAAGCATCAGGCACCATCTTTTCTTTAAATACATTTTCGATTAATGCTCTTTGTTCTTTTGTTACAAGATACTTAATTTCATATCTCTTAAAAATCTCATTGTTCATAGTTCATCACTCCTCATCAGGTTTTAAGCAATTTTTCAAGGTATTTCCCTTAACTTGTGTTTATGATAATATGCGAACCTTATATGAACCTTAAGATTTAAAAATTTTTTTGAAATTATTTTGAATATATTTCTCATTGACTTTTTCTATTTAAAGTGCCATAATAACTATGGTTTAAATACAACAAAAAAGGTAGGTGAATAAAGTGGCAAACGGCGACAGTCATGGGTCAAACGGGCGATTATGCATATACAGTTTAATAGAGTGTAAGCCTTGTTTGGATTCTGTCACTTTATTTACTATGTATATGTAATTTTATCTGCCTGTGTGTGACCCGCTCATACATAGGTATTTTTTTGTCCTTTTGTCCCTTACGTCAGCGTTGAATTAACAAAGCTTCAACGAATGAAACGGAGGGTAAATAAATGGAAGATGAAGTATTAAACAATGTATCAGATGATTTGCATACTCAAAATGAGGCTGCCGAAAATGAAATCGTTCTTTCCAAGCCTGATTATGAGTCTGAGATTCTTGGAATCCTACGAAGCAATAATTCCCCCAAAAACATACTTAACAAGTTAGAGGATTATCATGCAAATGATATTGCTCAGGTTATCGGTGCGCTCAATAAAAACGAGATCAAAAAACTTTTCAGAGTTTGCAGAGCCGATATGCTTGCTGAGATATTTGAGTACCTGGACGAAGAAGATGCCGGACTCTATCTTAATGAAATGGATATCAGAAAAGCTGCTGCCGTTGTATCCGAACTCGAAACAGATACAGCAGCAAATGTTCTGCATCAGATAGAAAAGGAAAGACGCTCACTCATTATCGAAGCGATTAATCCGGAGGTTCAAAAGGAGATACGACTTATCGCATCATTTGATGAGGATGAAATCGGTAGCCGCATGACCACAAACTGCATCATAATAAGAGAAAATCTTACGATTAAACAGGCCATGAGCGAGCTTGTAAGACAAGCTGAGGAAAATGATAACATCTCTACTATTTTTGTAGTTGATGAATATGATGAATTCTACGGAGCTATAGATTTGAAGGATTTAATTATTGCGAGAAATACTGTTCCTCTCGATGATTTGATAGTCACCTCATTCCCGTATGTATACGCGAGTGAGACTATAGATGACTGTATCGAAAAACTCAAAGATTATTCAGAAAGTATTATACCTGTGCTTGATAATATGAATAAACTCCTCGGAGTAATAACCGCTCAAAGCATAATCGAAGTTGTAGATGATGAGATGGGTGAAGACTATGCGCGTCTTGCAGGTCTTACCGCCGAAGAGGATTTACAGGAGCCACTTGGTCAGAGTATGAAAAAACGTCTGCCATGGCTTTTGATCTTACTTGGACTTGGAATGATAGTTTCAAGTGTAGTCGGCATATTTGATAAGATTGTAAGAGAGCTTACCATTATCATGGCATTCCAGTCTCTTATACTTGATATGGCAGGTAATGTCGGAACTCAATCACTTGCGGTTACAATCAGAGTATTGATGGACGAAAACCTCACCTTTAAACAGAAAGGACATCTCGTTATAAAAGAGATGCGCATCGGACTTTGTAACGGACTTTTGCTCGGAGCTATATCCTTTGTTTTTGTAGGCCTTTATATAATGCTTGCAAAAAATAAAACAGCACTTTTTGCATATGCTGTTTCGGGCTGTATAGGTATATCACTTGTGCTTGCGATGCTTATCTCAAGTGCTGTCGGAACACTTATACCGCTCTTCTTTAAAAAGATTAAGGTTGATCCGGCAGTTGCATCAGGTCCACTTATTACAACCATAAACGACCTTGTAGCAGTTGTAACATACTATGGTATGAGCTGGATATTACTTCTTAATGTATTGCAGCTTAAAGGATAGATTGAACAATAAAGGGACAGGCAAAACGCTTGTCCCTCCTGAATCTTTATTTAAATCTTTCAAATGTTCCTGTTATATCTACTTTCCTTACTGCGTCAAAATCTTAATATTGAAAGTAATCCAAATTTCCTGTAACATCCACTTTTCTTACTGCACCACAATCTCTACATCTTTCTATAAGATAACCTTCAGTAGGAGCAATCCTTTGATTAGGTCCTTGCCATCCAGAACCCATACCTGCTGTATCCTCGTCCGTACTTAAATAAAATACTCCGATAGGACAGTGATGATATTCAAGCCATACACCGTCCGGTTCCAAATCAATTCCGCAATAACAACTGCCACCATCATAATCATGAATATATCTTGCTCTTTTTACATTACTCATATCAGTATATACTTTTTTATGCTCACACTCTGATACGCTATATTTATAACTTTCGTTGGAAACTAAGCCATACCAGCCTATTCCTTCGTCATTCCATCCTACACTAACCAACATATCATTTTCACTTTTACTGATGGTATAATTATGACTTCCTGTTACTGCATTTGGATTATATTGTCTGTAAAGAGGCACAGACATTAAATCATCTGAATACCAACCTATCCCTTCATAATTCCATCCTACGCTCACAAGATAATCACGTTCTCCTTTACTCATTGTATAATGATGATCTCCTGCATTACTATTATATAGTCTGTAAACCGGAGTATTGGAGCTAACCGGTGCTCTCCATCCTATCCCCTCATAGTTCCAACCTACGCCTACTAAGAAATCTTTCTCATTTGCATCTGCCGTATAGAAATGTTCACCGCTATTTGGATTGTAAAGTCTATACATATCTACACCCGGCGTAAGACTTGAATCATACCATGATTCATCATATAAAGGAGTGTTATTGATACTTCCATCTGCATTATATCTAACTTTAGTTGGCACATGTCCACCATTATAATCTAAAGTTATCCATCCTCCGCCCTCAGGATAAACGTAGCGTCTTTCCATACCATCAATACCGCCGGAACCATCTGTATAGGAAAGGAACAATACTCCCTCTATCCTTCCGTCATTTTTGTAAAATGTCTGTGTAGTCTTAAAATCCGGCAAATTATAATCATATGTAAGATTACAATATATTTTGCCATTCTCATGATAATAATTAATTGATGCCTTTGTCGGAGTACCATCGTCTTTATATTCGTATTTACCTTTTGAGATTAATTTCTCACCGGTAGGCGAAGCATAAACGTAATCATCAGACGGAGTATAAACGCAATAATCACTTACACAAAAACCTCTTGAATCAAATAAATAAGTATTATTTCTGACACCTTGCGACAAAGTAGCGGTGATTGAACCGAAAACATATTCCGTATATGTAAGTTTCTTCTTTTTACCGTCTGTACTATACTCATATACATACAGATAATTGAGTTTTCCTTCATCATCGCCAAATGTGACATAATCTTTTCTTGTCATTTTGACTTTGTTACCTTGTGAATCATATTCATATTCTTCGGTATATGAAAGTACGCCGCTAATAGTATATATTTCTTTTTTGATCAACCTTCCATCAGAATCTTTAATATACTTATCATACCAACTTCCATACAGGGAATCATCCTGTATTTCATCGTCTGATGTTTCATCGTCTGACATATCAGCATTTATTATTTCTTCATCAGGAAATGTACCGAATTCTTCTTTTTCAGTATTTAATTCTGAAACATCTTCGGAAGGTATATAAAAATCATCTTCCCCATTTGTTTCAGAGTTTGTCAAAATTTCTTCCTCTTCCATTTCGACATTTTCTTCAGTTACAGTACTATCATTGTTTTCTATGGAAGCAGCATAAATATCCGGCAAATTGTTATTAAATAGCAAAACAGCCACACATGCAGCTATCGGAGCAAATCTCTTTAATCTCATTTTTTCTCCTTATCAATAGATTTACAGATATACATTTTATAATGATATAGTTTATCACAATCATAACAGCATGTCACGATAAAAAAACATATAAGTTACGAATTGAAACAGCTGATTTACCACCTCTTTGATACTCTTTGCAATTACCATATCGCCCTCACCATTCATTTTCTTTTCATCTTACGTTTTAACTCTCATTCAACTTTTGTGCTAACTATATACCATGCTATATTTTTCAATACTACAATGCCAAAACCATAATCATCAAAACAACTATTATATCTGCTAAAAAATGTGGAACCCAACTACACCATGCATTATCAGTTTCCTTAAATATAAGACCATAGAATATCGAATCAATAAAAATACCACCTATATCTAAAATCATAATTGCTATCGCTCCATACGAGAAATGTCCAATAGCAAACAAAACTGATGTCATAATTACTGATGGAATAAAACCAAACACCTTTGTCGTTTGTTTCTGAAAGAATGCTCTCATAGCGATTTCTTCACCTAATGGTATAACCATTGATTCAAAAAATATTGGTTTTAATTTTGATAGTTCTAAATCAAAAGGGATTCTTGACTTCAAAAATTCAAAATACTCCGGCATAAAAGCTTTATATACAAATACCAAAATTATATTTAAAACAATAGGTACTAATATAAGCACTATTACTTTTTTACTTTTCAGCTTAGGCAAAAATGTCTTTATATCAAGTGCTTCGTGTTTAGATTCATTTGTTTTTTTGGTGACAAAAAATGCAACTAACCCTACAATTATTGTTAAACCTGCTAATTTCAGAGGTTCGCCCTTTACTTCAAGCTTAAATATATTTGAAAAAGACAAGATGCTCATTATAATCAAAAAAGCAACTACACTATTATTTAATTTCGTCACATTATTCTTATCCATTATTATTCTATTCTCCTTACCTATTTGCTTTTACTCCTAGTTGCAAGTATTCCATAAAAAACATTGTCCGGCATCTTTTTGCTTTCTTTTTCATCGTATTCTACTGAATTATTAGCAAGTAAACTTGAAAGCCCGTGAACAACACAAAAAAATGTCATAAAGATTTGTAGCAATTTGAATTAATTCCTTAATTGCTGTAGATGCATTCGCCTTAGCATATTCATTAGGTCCTCTCAAAACTTTTGTATCTTTAGAATGAGTATATTCATCCGGAAAATCACTTCCAATGTAAATCATTTCATTGGTATCAAGAATTTCTGCACATTCTCCAATAAATTCTTTCAAATACTCTTCAACGGTATTCCAATCAACACGTTTGCTTCTTTTAAACCTAAGATTGTTAATTACAACAACCTTCTTCTCTTCTGCATCTGTAATAATAGATACATTTCCTATAGGCAGATTTATGCTGTGGTAGCATTTCCACCGTGAAAAACCAAAAGCGGTTCTCCGAGTAAATTACCAGTCTCCACTATATGTGTCCTGCCAAAAGAAGTATCCAGATATACATCATTCCATGGTTTATTCAACCTGGAAAGCTGGCTGTCATATAGGTTTATTATTTTTTTCCTTGTTTGGATTTATATATCCATTCTCCACAACAAATCGCATATTAGATCTATTTAACATCCAAGTTTTATTCTTGACACCCTCTTTATAATCAGCTATTTGTTGCATGTCAGATTCGTTTAATTGTTCTACGAATTCATTCACACGATACATTACTCTTTCTTCTCCAAGAACATCTATAAGGAAATCAAAAAATACATTGTACTCGTTAACTTTCTCGCTCATCGTTTCTCTCCAACCTACAAAACCCAATTTGCTTAACCCTCCACGATAGTCTATGTGATATCGTGAAACGGTTTAATTTCTATGCTACAAAACTATTATAATGCAGACTATATGAGTGGTACACACATAGCGTAAAAAAGTAATAACAATTAAATTCTTTATTTTGAACTAAGTTCTTTTTTGAGATTTTCAATTTCATCCTTGAGCTTTTTTATCTCTGCTGCCTGCTTGGTAATACCGGCTTCGTAACCGTTGTCGTAACCGTCTTTGCGCCCATTATCGTAACCATCTTCATATCCGTCCTCATATCCCTCAGATAATAACGTCTTTTTATGAAGTTCTTCATCATATTCGAATATACTCATGCTTATGACCTCCGCCTTATTCTCTAACAAGAAGTCCCTTAGTATATCGTG
>CADCDW010000035.1 GCA_902800325.1 uncultured Lachnospiraceae bacterium | reverse complement strand
TCTTGGATTATAGGAGTTTTCTCGGTTGCAAGTGGTTATATGTTTTACGCAAAAGAGTTTTTGCGGGTGGCATTTTCAAAGAGATGGAACTCTTTTGAAAAAAATGAAAAGGGTGAGCTTTCAAACAATTCCATAGAAATAGTTTCGGATAAATGGTGGACTATGGTTTTAGTCATGCTTTTAACAGGACTTTTTGTATGGCTTTGGAGCTTATATGATACTTCGACATATCTTTTGGATTATCTGATATGGTTCGACGTCGCCCTTAGTATTTTTATACCTTTGTTCGTGTTATGTGTAAAATGGAACAAAAAAACAAGGTTAAAGGAAAAGTATGTAGTGACCGGAAGTGCGATAAAACCTGATGAATCCGTTGAAAGGGATAATCCTATCGGAGTCATCATAGGTAGAAGGGTTATCAGAATGTTGATTGTTCTGGTCGGATGTTCATTTTTCTTATATGGCTGCAATAAGCGGGTGGATTTTAACAGGCTTGACGACAGACAGTCCTCACTTGAGTCAATGGATTATGCCGTGAGACTTTCGGTTAGGGAAATGAAAGAAAAAAGCTTGGAAGACAGATTTTTGTTTGATTTTGAGATAGCTGATTTATCGGACTATAAGGGCGATTCAGAGGAACTTTTATCAACTGATGATTATGAATGTATGGCCTCTACACTGGATGCAGCACTTGATAGTTATTATGAAGCTAAGGAAAATCATGTGGATCTCGGACATCTGAAGATGATAAGGTTTTACAGCGAGGATGACAGAATGAAAGATATAGTATATGAACTTAAAAATATGCCTTCTGTTACCAAATCTGTTGATGTCGAAGTTTTTTACAAAAACGGAAAAGAAAAAATAACATTAAGAAATCTGATTAAAAGGATGTATGATGGGGAAGAATTCTGATTAGATAATTTGTAAGGAGGCATATTATGGCAACAAGAATTGCAAGAGGGGCACTAATCGGAATATTTTTAGGAGTGGTAGGAGGAATATCCATATCATACGGAATACATTTTTTTAGGCTTTTGAATATAAGCAAAGCAGACCGTCAGATATCAGATGTATCATTTGTTGAAAATTCGGATTCGGAAAGTATGTCGGAAGCGGTTGAGGCATTTAAGGAATATGAAACACCTTACTGTGACAGTCTTGAAGATGCAATTTTAAGATTTCACGTTCGTGCTAACAGTAATAGCGAGGAAGATATAGCTTTAAAATATAAAGTCAGAGATGATATTCTTATGACTATCGGAAGTGAGCTTAAGGGAGATAAAACAAGAGAACATGTTATGGCATATCTAAACGATAACCTCGATTATATAAAGGAGATAGCGGAAAAAAGTATAAGAGAGGCAGGCTATACCTATAAAGTTAAGGCATACATTTCCAAGGATTATTTTCCTATCAGGCAGTATGGTGAGCTGGTTCTTCCTGCCGGTGAGTATGAGGCACTTCGCGTAGATATAGGAGAAGCACGTGGCGAAAACTTCTGGTGTATATTATACCCTATGATGTGTTATCCCTACGAAGCCGGAGCTGTTGTGACAAAGGAAGACGGCGAAAAACTTGAAGAAGTACTGGGGGAAGAAGACTATGAAAAACTGTTTGTTAAGTATGACCTTGATAAAGATGATAAGGTGGAAGTAAGATTTAAACTACTGGAGATGCTGGGGTTTTGATGCGATGGGACGTTTCCGGCTATTACATTTTTGGTGCTAAGCAAAGCGTTAAGCGGCAAGCGTGCTTTGCGTGTATCATAAAATGTGACAGCCGGAAATGTCCTCTGTTATATCATACTGCGGAGACTTTCATGATTTTTTTGTTTTCGTACATGATTGCGTCGGCTTGACGTATCGCTTCGATAGGACTTATATAGTTGGCCTCGTTTATATATTTGTGACCGCATGCAGCCGAAACTTTAAACGGGAAGACGCCGGCTGCATCTTCTTTGGCGAGTCTTTCATTAAATTCTTCTATAAGTTCTTTTGCTTTGACTTCTTTATCAAAAACGCAGGCTACAAACTCGTCTCCGCCCCATCTTCAAAATATTTAACCGAACCATCCTTAAAATGTGCCTCGGATTTCATGAAAGGTTGTAGTCCCAGATAGTCCGGTGCTTTAATATCATTAAAATAAAACCCGATTATCATCGTAATTAAAAATAATGCAAATGACAATCCGATAGTCTGAGGCAGTTTATTCTTTTTTTGCGAATTTTCGTAGTGTCTGACACGATAAAACTCCTTAAAAAATATAGCTTTTATTATTCTAACATATATCATGTATTTTTAAAACAGGAAAAGGTGAAAGAACATGTTTCTTATCAGTTAATTTATATTTATAAAACATGTTGACAAATAGAAATTAAAGTGATATCATTTTGATATCAACAAAAGGCGCGTGACAGGGATGTGACCTTGTCACAAAAAAGAGGAGTAAGTTTATGTGGCAAGGTGCATATTTCATGTCACAAAAATGAGGAGGGAAAGATTATGGAAGAAAAGATTTTAAACAAAGGTAAAAATGGTATGGCGATGCTTATGCTGATATTACTTATGTTTTTCGGTGGCATCGCATTGATAGTAGTTGGAGCTATGAATGGTCCTTTACTTATCGTGGTTGGTGTTTTGGCGTTAGTGGTATCGTGTTTCCTTATGCCGGGACTTAAGATACTTAAGCCGCAGGAGGCACTTGTACTTACACTTTTTGGTAAATATGTCGGAACACTTAAGGGTGACGGATTTTATTTTGTAAATCCATTTTGTGTTGCAGTAAATCCTGCTTCATCGACAAAGCTTAACCAGAGTGGTGATGTTAAGGAAAATGCCGCACTTGCAGCGGCTGCATCAAGCATAGAATTTGCTAACAAGAAAATGTCTCTTAAGATAATGACATTAAATAACAATAAACAGAAGATTAACGATTGCCTCGGTAATCCTATAGAGATAGGAATTGCTGTAACATGGAAGGTTGTTGATACTGCAAAGGCTGCGTTTAATGTAGATAATTATAAGGAATTTCTGTCACTTCAGTGTGATGCTGCACTTAGAAATATAGTAAGAATCTATCCTTATGATGTGGCACCAAATGTAGATACCACGGGTGATGGTGTGGCTGATGAGGGAAGTCTTAGAGGCTCAAGTGAAACCGTAGCTGCAAGAATAAAGGATGAGATACAGAGTAAAGTGACTGAGGCAGGTTTGGAGGTTGTAGAGGCAAGGATTACATATCTTGCATATGCGCCTGAGATAGCAGCGGTTATGCTCCAGAGACAGCAGGCTTCAGCTATAATTGACGCAAGAAAGATGATAGTTGACGGTGCCGTAGGTATGGTTGAGATGGCACTTGAAAGACTTAGTGAAAATAATACGGTTGAACTTGATGAGGAAAGAAAAGCTGCAATGGTTTCTAACCTTTTGGTTGTACTTTGTGGTAATCATGATGCCCAGCCGGTTGTTAATTCGGGAAGCTTATACTAAAAATATAATTATCGAAAAGTTTGGAAGCCGTTGATTATAACGTGCTAAATTTTATATTTGATTAAAGACAGATTGGATGATAGGAGGTGTGCCGCATGGCAGACAGCAAAAAACAGATACCGCTTAGACTTTCGGCCAGGCTATATGATGCCATAGCGGCCTGGGCAGAGGACGACTTCAGATCTGTAAACGGGCAGATAGAATACTTGCTGACAGAGTGTGTAAGGCAGAGAAAAAAGAATGGTAAATACGTATCCGACGAATTAGATGTTCCACCGGAGCTTGATATCAAGTAAGATGCACCGGACACGGTATATAATTTGGATATGATAAGTTGGTTTATCATTAGATATATGCGCAATTATTTGATTTTTACCTTGCTTATGAAACACGGAAAGGAAGTGGAAATATGCTCAGGAAAAGCTATCTTGGTTTTTGGATATGGACAATAGTTTATACGGTAGCAGTTATGTGCATGGCGTATTTGCCTATACATAATACAGGTATATTGGTACGTATAATATTTAATTTTACAAACCTGGCTATTACAGCTCTTACGTTTATAATATTCATAAATGAAAAAATATTTTGGTATAATGGCATAACCTATGAGCAGGCGATAGAAGCCGGTTCCGACAGACGAAAAGCATACGCATTAAAACATGTAAAAATTTTCGGAGCAGCAACCTTGATATATTTTATCGTATCCTTGATAACCGTTTTTTTAAATATCAATTTGGGAGTTGAAACGCTAATATATACACTTATAATTATTATTGCAGCAGTTTCCACCATAAGATTTAAGTTGTGAATAAATATCCAAACTATATCCAAACTATATCCAAATTCGGTTGACGTACTCTCTTTCATACATTATAATTAAATTATGATAGCTGATGTTTTGGTTTTCATTTATGAGGGAGGGTATTTTATGACGATTGAGGAAATGAAAAATAAGAAAAAAGAATATGGTTTTACCAATATGCAGATTTCTGTTTTGTCAGGTGTACCGCTTGGTACAGTTCAAAAAATTTTTGGAGGGGCAACCAAAGCACCTCGCTACGAAACCATTGAGGCAATTGAAAAAATTTTAAATCCTATGGAGGCAGGAAGGATTGTTTATAACCATATAAATGATGAAGAATTCACTAAACATTTTGTTATGGAGCCGGCTCCGGCCTATAAGGTAAATACAGGAAAGAAAGCTGTTCATTGGAGCAGTAACGGTAAGATCGGTAATAAAACCATAGAGGATTATATAAAGCTTCCGGAGGGGGCAAGAGTTGAGCTTATAGATGGCAATTTATATGACATGGCAGCGCCAACAACATTGCATCAAAAAATTGCAGCAGAGATACTTTATTTGTTTGAAAGTTTTATCAGAACTAATGATGGACCTTGCGTTCCGTTTATAGCACCGACGGATGTCCAACTGGATTGCGATGATAAAACTATGGTTCAGCCGGATGTATTTGTTGTATGTGATAGAGAAAAGATAAGGAAGGCGCGTGTATTCGGTGCACCTGATTTTGCAATAGAGGTGGTTTCACCAAGCAACTGGAATATGGATATGAGCGTTAAGCTTAACAAATATAAAGCAGCAGGAGTAAGGGAATATTGGACTGTATCACCTGAGCAGAATGCCATAAATGTTTATGAATTTGAAAAAGGTGATTTGCCATGCTGTTACACCTTTGATGACAAGGTCCCGGTAGGTATATGGAATGGCAGATGCGAGGTGGATTTTAAGGAGATATATAAAAGATTAAAATTTATGTTTGAAATGGATGAATAGGTTGCTTTTTTGTATAATTTCATATTATAATTAATCTGTGCGTTATGTCAGTGCCAAAAGGTTCTTTTGACACTGGCATCATGTGTTATAAGACTAGACAGATAAGGTTTTCAGGATATGGATATTAGATTAGTTGCACTTGATATGGATGGAACTCTTTTAGACAGTAAAAAAAGACTTCCTTCAGATTTTATACCATGGGTAAAAGCCCATACAGAGATTATGACCGTTATAGCAAGCGGAAGGCAGTATCATACGCTTGAAAGAGATTTTTACATGCTCAAAAATGAACTCACATTTATAGCGGAAAATGGTGGACTCGTTATAAAAAATGATGAGATTATATACAGCAATGAGATGCAAAAATCAGATATAAGAAAATGTCTTGATATAATCAGCAGGCATTCTGATATGACGCCTGTACTTTGCGGAATTAAATCTGCCTATATGCCAAAAGCTGATGAGGATACATTTAAGCAGGTTGATATGTATTATGCCAGTCTTAGTGTTGTAGATGATATATATAGCTGTATTGATAAGGACAGCATAATAAAGATAGCTGTCAATATCAAGGATTTCGGCGCTGAAAGGTCTATGGATATATTTGCCGGTCTTGGCGATATAATCAAGCCTGTTCTTTCGGGTGACAGCTGGATAGATATCGCCAATGCATCTGTCAATAAAGGCGGAGCAGTCAGAGAGATACTTAAGAAATATAATATAGACAGAAAAAATGCTATGTCTTTTGGCGATTATTTAAATGATTATGAGCTGATAGAATCGTGTGAAGAAAGCTATTGTATGGAAAACGGACATCCAAAGCTTAAAGCGATAGCAAAGCATATAGCGGATTCAAATGACAATGATGGGGTTATGAAAGTACTGAGGACGTTATAATATAGTAATTTTTTTAGATAATGGGATATTTTTTTACCAACGGGTAACGAATTTGCGTTATAGATAAAAATGAGGTTTTCAATGAATTTTTTTAGTTTTATTTCTTCCAATATAATAAAATGGTGGCAGATTCATATAACGCCGATTCTTCATATAAACAACAACAAGAAAGGGCGTGACAGATTTGAAGGCGGCGATGGAAGCCTTCAAAACCATCAGGCTGCCGATTTAGCTGAGCAAACTGCAGGTTCGCCTGAGCAGGCTGCCGGTACAATCGGGCATGCTGCAGGTAAGACTGAGCAGGCTGCCGGTACAATCGGGCATGCTGCAGAAAGTATTGAGCGAGCTATCGAAAGTGGTGGGCATGCTTTGAATGATGCTGTAACTGCGTCGGATGATGTGGAAAATGTTCAAGGCTATATGCCATCAAAGAAGAGTGCAGAAACACATACGATAAATTCTGATCTTCTCAAACATGAAATACCGAAAGGAACATCAGCAGATGCGATGGAGGTACTGAACAGAATAAACAGAGAAAAGGAAGAGGCTCGTAAGCGTGCGGTTGAGAAACAGTGGAAAAAACGACAGGAAGAGGAACGTATAGCTGAAATAATGAATGCCGGCAAGGTGGACGTTGATGCATTTATAGAAGAAGGAAGAAGTATGGCTGCGGAAAAAAATGATTCCGTTTCAAAAGCAGAATCGCAATCTACGGGCGGTACCACAGCTACTGAAACTGTTAATTCGCCGGAAACAAATGAAGCTGATACGTCAGGTGCTACTGATGAGCAGCTTCGACGCGCGCAGGAGATAATAGACAGACTTAATCGTGAAGCTGCTGAGGATGAGGCCAAAAAACAGGCTGAGATAGACGCGGCAAAACAGCGTGCGATAGACGCGGGACTTTCTGAATAATACACCGTTTCGTAATTAACTATATACATTCTGCTTGTCAGATTTGCTTTATACTGCGTTGTTTCCGGTCAACGATGCTACCGCATCATCTCCATCAAACGCCTTGTATAATACAATTCTGAAATTAACTAAATGTACACTCTTATTTTCTTTCTATAGACAAGAGTGCAACTATCAACGATATTCCCATGCCTATAAGTGTGAAGTAAGAAAGAAGCTTTGCAGGTACACCGAGGTTTATGAGCTTGTCAGGTAAAAATGCGCCTGCAAGACCAAAGAGTCCACCAAGTATAACTGCTGCAAACCATACAACCTTTCTGATATGACGCTTACCATACGAAAGAATAGCAACCAGAAGTGGAAAGATTACACCCGGAGTATAGATAGAGTACGCATTTGTTAGTAGCGTAATAATATCGCTGTTGCCGCTTATGGCAAATAATGCAGCCAAAAAGCCGATTACAGCTACGGTGATTCTTACAAGTAATATGCTGTCTCGTCCGAGTATATCCTTTACAAATATGCTTGAAGCATTTACGATACAGGTGTCAGTAGATGAAAGTATCGCTGAAAGAAGTCCAAATATAAGCAATATTCCAACAAATTTCGGTACTATGCCGATTACATACATAAGTGCTTTACTGCCGTTTAACTCTTCGGCAGTTACGTTATATCTTACCCACATTCCGATTAAGGTTATGATCAATGCAAAGAAAAATAATGATATTCCGGCTATAAGTGCAGAGCTTTTGGCCGTTTTTTTATCTTTGGATATAAAGTTTCTGGATATAATATCAGGTCCTAAGAAATATACACCGCCTATTACAAAAAACTGTGTAAATAGATTTACAGGTTTATAGCTGTCATTTAGAAGCTCTATATGAGATGTAATATCCGAGGTATTGCCACCTTTTATAAAATAAAGATATATACAACAGATGAGGACTCCGATTACAATAATTATAAACTGTATCCGGTCAGTTTTTATAACGGAGAGCTGACCGCCGATAAGAGTATATAAAATTACAATTGCGGAAACAAGTATAAACAAAAGCTTGCTGTTTTTACCAAGTGCAAATGATATGATTCCGTTCATGGCAACAAGCTGTCCGGCGATGACCCCTATCCATGAGATAACTATGATAAAAGCCAAAAGCTTTTCAGCTCCGCCACCGACTATCTTACCTGCCATATCAGGCAGGGTAATGGCATCAATATTTCTTACTCTTTTTGAAATAATAAAAGCCTGGAGTATAAGTCCGATTCCTCCGAAAGCAAGCCACCATATACCCGGAAAACCTATATTGTAAACTGTATCGGTTATTCCTATGGTGGTTGACGCTCCGATAATTGTAGCAAGCAAAGTCATTATAACAGCAAATTTTCCCTGGCTTTTTCCTGCTGCAGCATAATCCTCAAAATTGTTAATCTTTTTAAAATCAAGAATTCCTATGAAGAGGAAAACGATGATATAAATAATGAGAGCAATTAAAAAAACAGTGTTCATTTTGGGTACTCCTTAAATATATGAATTAGAATTGTCACAATATTTTGTAATAAATCTATTTGTTTATTATTTAACCTTAATATTCAGACTTATATTATAATAATTATCTTTGTTTGGTATTTAATTTAAATATTCAGACTTATATTATAAAAAATCGCGACTGTTTAAGTATATATAAAAGAAATAGAATTGTCAACCAAGATATGAAATGTGGTAGACAATTAGCTGTTAAAATATAATATATTTACCAATGTATTTGAACTTATTAAAAAAAAGGAGTATAATTGCATATATTATTATTAATTTAAGAAAGAGGAAGTTATCATGTCTAAGAAAAATCTAGCTGTAATTTTCGGTGGACGCTCATCTGAGCACGAAGTATCCTGTATATCGGTTGTAACAGTTGCAAAGGCTGTTGACACAGAAAAATATAACATATATCTAATCGGAATCACAAAGGACGGTCAGTGGTTAAAGGCGGCTGATATACCGAGTATAGAGGATGGAAGCTGGCGTGAAAGCAATGTCAGAGCTTTTATTTCACCGGATACTAAGGGTGAACTTATTATAGATGAAGACGGAAAAAATACATATGTAAAACTTGATGCCATATTTCCGGTTCTTCATGGAATGTATGGTGAGGACGGAACGATTCAGGGACTTTTTGAAATGGCAGACATTCCTTATGTAGGATGCGGAGTATTTGCATCTGCGGCATCTATGGATAAGTTTTATACAAAGGTTGTAGTAGATACGCTTGATATAAGACAGGCAGTTTATGTGCCGGTTTTACGCGATCAGCTTGAAGATATGGATAAGGTTATTGGAAGGGTGGAAGAAAAACTATCATATCCGGTATTTGTAAAACCATCAAAAGCCGGTTCTTCAAAGGGTGTAAGTAAGGCAGTAGACAGGGAAACACTTATAGCCGGTTTAAATGAAGCGTCAAAACATGATTATAAAATTCTTGTCGAGGAGGCTATAGTCGGCAGAGAACTTGAGTGTGGAGTAATGGGATATGGTGACAATACTAAGGCATCAGGCGTTGGCGAGATACTTGCTGCGGAAGAAGCTGCATTTTATGATTTTGATGCCAAATATAATAATGCTGATTCCAAAACTATCATAAGTCCAAGTCTCCCTGAAGGAAAAGAAGAGGAGATAAGACAGGATGCTGTTAAGATATTTAATGCACTTGATGGATTTGGTCTTTCAAGAGTTGATTTCTTCCTTGAAAAAGATACCAACTGTGTAGTGTTTAATGAGATAAATACACTTCCGGGATTTACAGGCATAAGCATGTATCCTATGCTTTGGAATGCCAGGGGTTATGACATAAAAAAGCTGGTCGACACGCTTATAGATATGGCTGAGGAAAGACCGAGATAACATGATGATACGCTTATAGATACGGCTTAGGAAAGACCGGGATAACATGATGATACGCTTATAGATATTATAGATACGGCTTAGGAAAGACCGGGATAACATGATGATACGCTTATAGATACGGCTTAGGAAAGACCGGGATAACATGATGATACGCTTATAGATATGGCTTAGGAAAGACCGGGATAATTAGTAAAAGACTAATTATAGTGTATATTGTATGTTTTTTTCTTGAAAAATACTTAAGTTTAACGTATAATTAATTTGTAGCTTGCAATACGCCAGATATATAAAAGGGGTTGTATTGTTCGATAACGTATTACAAGATGAAAAGGAGAAGAATATTATGAATTGTCCTAGTTGTGGAAATCAGGTAGCTGATGGGGCGGCTAACTGTCCTGTATGTGGAGCTCCTCTTATGGTAGCGGGTGGTATGCCACAGGGTATGGATCCTATGCAGCAGGGTGGTGTGCAGCCACAGTATCAGGCACCTCAGGGTGGTGGAAAGAAAACAGGGTTGATCATCGGTATCGCAGTAGCAGCTGTAGCGGTTATCGCGCTTATTGTATGTTTTGCCTTGGGTCTTTTCTCAAGCAAAAACGGAAAGTATGTATGTGATGATTATGCTTCGTTTGGTATGGATGTAACTCTTGAAGTTAAGGGTAGTGATTTTACGCTTACGATGAGTGCTTTTGGAGAGACTGAGTCTCAGAAAGGTACTATAAAGTTCAAGGGTAGCAAGGTTGAGCTTACTGCTGAGGGTGAAACAATCGAAGGTAAGTACAGTAAGAAGGATAAAACGATTACCATTGAAGAAGATGGTATGAGTATGACCTTTAAAAAGAAATAGTTGTTTTTATTAAAAGGATGCTTTTGTGATGTGATTTGATTCATTGCAAAATCATCTTTTTTTAAAATGTGTGTGTCGATTTTTGCATATTTCAGATGGACAATTATTAAAAATATTCTATATATATGACTTAAAGGAGGGGTTTTTATGCTGAAAGAATGGGTAAAAGAAGAAAAGCCAAATGATGAAGAACTTTCGATAAGGCTTGAAAAAGCAAGACTTGAACTTTCGAAAAGGCAGATGGCAATTAAAGAAAAAAATTTACCGGTACTTGTTGTAATGGATGGTTGGGGTGCAGCAGGTAAAGGAAGTGTTTTGGGAAGAATTATAAAGAATCTTGATCCGAGATTTTTTAAGTGTGAAACACTTACAAAGCCTACTGAAGAAGAATTAAGAAGACCGTTTTTATATCGGTACTTTGTACGAATCCCAAAGCAGGGTAAGATTTCATTTTTTGATGGAAGCTGGATGGGTGAGGTAACGTCGCAGTACTTGCAGGGGGATATAAGTAAAAGCAGGTATAAATCGCGTCTTACAAGTATAAAACGTTTTGAGAGACAGTTAAATGACAACGGATATCTTGTAGTAAAATTCTTTTTTCAGATAGATGAAAAAACTCAAAAAAAGAGACTAAAAGAGCTTGAAAGTGACACATATACCAAGTGGCGCGTTTCTGAAAAAGACCTGTGGCAGAACAAGCATTACGAAAAATGTCTGAATGTATATGATGAGTACATAGAGGCTACAAATCAGTTCGTGGCGCCATGGTATTTTATAGATTCTTCCAGCAAGAAATGGGCAGAACTTCAGATGACTGAAATTCTTATCGCAAGTATAGATACCGCCATAGCCAATGCGGAAACCGAGCAAAAAGCACCTTTGCTTCAAAATACATTTCCTATGAAAAATACTCCAAAGCTTGCGGATATACCTCTTGACAAAACGCTTACCGATGAGGAATATAAAAAGGAGCTTGACGTCCTGCAAGCTCGTCTGGGTGAGCTTCACAATGAACTTTATCACAAGAAGATTCCTGTAATCATAGCGTACGAAGGCTGGGATGCTGCCGGAAAGGGTGGCAATATCAAACGTCTGGCGGCGGCTTTGGATCCACGAGGCTATGAGGTGCATCCTATAGCCAGTCCTGAACCGGCAGAAAAGGCAAGACATTATCTGTGGAGATTCTGGAACAGATTGCCTAAAGATGGTCATATAGCTATATTTGACAGAACATGGTATGGACGGGTGATGGTTGAACGTCTGGAGGGCTTTTGTTCTGAAAATGACTGGCAGAGAGCCTACAATGAAATCAATGAATTTGAAAAAGAGCTTGCTGACTGGAATGCCGTCATAGTCAAGTTCTGGGTTCAAATTGATAAAGATACGCAACTTGAAAGATTTACAGACCGTCAGAATACTCCTGAGAAGCAGTGGAAGATTACCGATGAGGATTGGCGTAACAGAGAAAAATGGGATTTATACGAGGTAGCAGTTGATGAGATGCTTCAAAAAACAAGCACCAAGTTTGCACCTTGGCACGTTCTTGAATCAAATGATAAAAAATATGCGCGTATCAAAGCATTAAAAACAGTCATAAAGGCAATCGAAAAAAAACTTACGGAAGTAAAATAAACGCCGGTTTAGCGGGGGAAGATATGTAAGTCTCCTGTATAATGGGATTTGGTTTATCGCATAGAGCAAGGAAAATAACTCAATTTGAATTATTAGCAAAAGCAGAAGGCACGATGTGCAAGGCTTCTTCTTGATATAATTATAAAATATTGTCCTGAGGTAACGAAAGAGAATCAGGATATTAAAGAGAAGTAGGAGATCAGTGAAAGAATTATAAAAGTCTTGAAAGAACGCAATATGATAATCAATACAGGACAAAGAACAGATATACCGGCATTCTATGCTGAGTGGTTTTCAAATAGAATAAAAGAGGGTTTTGTTTGTGTTCGCAATCCTTATAATCTGAATCAGGTGAGCAGGTACAGGCTGGATCCATCCGTGGTTGATGTGATTGGATTCTGTACAAAAAATCCTGCACCTATGTTTCCATATATGGATTTAATAAAGGATTTCGGTCAATACTGGTTTGTAACACTCACTCCGTATGGACGGGATATTGAGCCAAATGTTCCGGATAAGCATCGTTTGATAGAGAATTTTAAAACACTATCCGATATTGTAGGAGTAAATTCTGTAGGTTGGAGATATGACCCTATATTTTTATCGGATAAATACTCTTTGGAGTACCATTTACATGCTTTCAAACAAATAGCGGAAAGTCTGAAGGGATATACGAAGACTGTGGTTATCAGTTTTATCGATTTGTATCCAAAAGTAAGAAAGAATTTTCCGGAGGCAAGAGAAGTTTTGCATAGTGACAGATTAGAACTTGGGCAAGAGATGATAAAAATCGCAACTGAATGTGGTATGCTCGTTAAGCCGTGTGCAGAAGGAAATGAACTGGCGGAGTACGGAGCTGATTGCAGTGGATGTATGAAGATCAGTGATTACGAAAAGGCTATCGGCAAAAGACTTACAGCACCTAAGAAGAAAGGGGCAAGGGCTGAATGTGCCTGTTATCTGTCATGTGATATAGGGGCTTACAACACCTGTCTTCATCTTTGTAAATATTGTTATGCAAATGCTGAACCGGAAGTAATATATGCACAGAACAGATTACATGATAAGACTTCACCGTTTCTGATCGGAAATTATATGGAAGGTGATAAGATACATGAGGTGCCACAGGAATCCTGGATTGACATGCAGGAGAGTCTGTTCTTGGTATAATAAAAATGGTTTGCCTTATTGTTATGAAGTGGAAAAAAGTAATTTGCAAACATATCATATGGAAGTCGCCGACCTTCTTGAACGCGTGAGCAATCGAAAAGCGGATTAAAAGAAAGATATTTATTTTACAATGTAAGAGATACGGAAAATAAGTATAAAAATTTTTTCGCACTACTGAGAATAATTCGTTGTTGAAGTATAATATTAAAAAATGGGACAAAAGGGGCATTGATATATGAATTACAGAGTTATAGACAAAGAAAAATATTACAGAAGCGGGGTGTTCCGACATTTTACGGAGGATTGCAAGTGCTCCACGTCCATGACAGCAAGGATAGATGTTACGAATCTGGTGGAGTATTCCAAGATAACAGATACTAAGTTTTACATCAACTTTCTGTATATTCTTTCAAAGGTGTTGAACTCGCGGGATGACTACAAGATGGGATATCTCTGGCAGTCGGAGGAGTTGATCTGCTATGACAGGATAAATCCGATACAGTATGTCTTTCATGATGATACGGAAACTTGTACGCCGGTCTATACGACATATTATGAAGAATATGAAGTGTTTTACCGGAATGCCGTAAAGGATGTGGAGAATGCAAAGCAAACAAGGGAATATAGGCTGGATATGATGAATCATCCGAACTGGTTTGATGCATCTTATATATCATGGCTGTCATACGATTCACTTAATGTTGAACTGCCGGACGGCTATCTGCATTTTGCCCCAATCGTCAACTGGGGTAAATACCGGGAAGAAAACGGCAGGCTGATGATGCCGGTTAGTGTTCGCCTGAATCATGCAATAGCAGACGGCTTCCTCGTGGCAAACGTTTACAGGCTGATAGAGAAGGAAATAAATTTGTTATAAAACCAAATAAAAATATAAAAATCAAATTGGAATTAGAATTTTTTAAAAGGATAAATTTTATGGAAAAAAATTCCTGCTTATCTTTGTGTATATTTGCTCGGATATTATCTGGTTTCAGGAGAAAGAATAATAAATAAGATTCTAAGTCTAAGATGGTTTCTGGTTGGTGGGTGGATTATAGCCTCAGCAATAAATATATTACTGTTTGTATATATTGAAAAATATCAAATAATAAATACGGTTTGTAATTATCTTGCTTTTTCATTTGGAATACCGGCATTATTTTGTTTGGCACATGAGTATTTGGATTTTTCAAATTCTATAAGCAAAAAATCAAAGTCTGTATATATAGGCTTTTTCGTCCGGATCTTCTTCGTAGCCGGGAAGCTTGATGACCTTTTCGAGACGAAGAGGAAATTTGCGGATTACACTCATCATTTCAAAGGTGCAGTAGTAGAGGATGATGGTGATTTGGCGTAGGTTTTCGTGTACAGACTTCATTATTTTTCTGATTATGCTTTCTAATACTTCTGCTGAAAATGGATTAAAAAAATAAAAGAAGTTGTCAGTAGGAGAGATTTCGTATTCTCCTGCATGTATGTTTAGAAGAGAAAATTTTTCACGCTGCTCCATAAATTTTGCGTGATAGCTTTCTGCGTTTTCAAAAAGCTTGTTATAGACGGATGAGTTGTTCTCTATGCCGGTTACGTTGCAGAAAAAACGGTTGTTGCAATAAAACAAAACTCTACCCATGCCGCAGCCAAAGTCAACTATGGTATCATCGGGATTGATGTAGACATCTTCAAAGATGCGCATCAAAACCTCGTAGTCGGTTGACTCATGTATTTCAAAATCCGGCAGAGGAGTAAGCTCATTTAGTTTTTTGTGGTTTGTAAATATACCAAAAAAGTCATCGTAGATTCGTTCTTTACTCATGGGTTGTGCTCCTTGCGTATTTAAGATGATTTTAAAATCTCTTAAAAATCTCTTACTAAATCGCATACATAGGTTTTGCTTAAAAATGCTTTCAGATTTATGCTTCTTTTTTTATAATTATTGTCATACTCATACTTGATGGAGGCATTAGCGAGTCGCCCATATCAAGTGTATAAGATGAACTTATATTTATACCGGTTTCCGGTTCATGAAGCATATCAAGATACTCATAGCTTTTTGTTATAAGGGTTACGGGGATATTGCCAAAAGGTGTTTCATATGTGGTGTTGTGCGTTAGCGATTCGCCGTAGATAAAATCTGTTATAAGTTCGCCGCGTCTTATGATACGAAGCTCGGTTGGAGAAACATACATAGTAGTTTTGGTCAAAACACCTTCACCGGACAAGTCCTCGCTGTAGGTTAATCTATAACCGCTTTTTTCTTCGGATATTATGGCGGTATTTTCACTTGTGTTTTTTAAACCATCCTGGTCTGTGCTTTCTATAATTATTTTAACTCTCATAAAAACCTCAAATGTTCGTTATAGTACATTAATAGCTTTCGATATCAATTACGTTTACATTTTCAACATTTATCGGAAGAACCCTGTCTGCAAAGGCCTTGAACTTATCCATGCCGTCACTTACATAAAACTCATATGAAGGGATATTGCTTCGGCTGTTTAAAAGGCCCTTTTCATCAAGTATCTGTTTTAATTCCTTGGCTGTTTCATAGGCTGGATTTATAAGTGTTACATAATCGCCCATATATCTTTTGATAGGATTAAATAAGAGAGGATAGTGGGTACAGCCTAAAACAAGTGAATCAACGTTATACGGCTTAAGCTCTGACAGATATCTGTCTATCATATCATCAGTAATTCGATCTTCTAAGAGTCCTTCTTCAACAAGTGGAACGAACAGCGGACATGCCTTACCTATAACATTTACCTCTTCATCAAGTTGTCTTATGTAATCAGTGTATATACCGGATTTGATAGTAGCCTCTGTTCCTATGATTCCCACATGTTTTGTTTTCGTCTTTGCAACAGCCATTTTTGCACCGGGTCTAACTACACCTATAACAGGTATGTCTATTTCGTCACGCATATCCTCAAGCGCAAGAGCACTTGCGGTGTTACATGCAACGACTATAGCTTTGACATTTTTGGTACGCAAAAAACGTACTATCTGTCTTGAAAACTTAAGTATTGTATTCTTGGATTTGCTACCGTAAGGAACCCTGGCAGTATCACCAAAATATATTACATTTTCACTCGGCAGTTGACGCATAATTTCGCGCACAACCGTTAATCCTCCGACACCGGAGTCGAAAACGCCTATCGAAGCATTCATATTATAGCTCTCCTTTTGATATAATGAAGATAATTAAAAGTTTCCGCTGTATCATTTAAGTACACATTGATTATTATTTTTAATTTAAATCTGATTTCCCTGAGTCGGCTTATTCTATATCATTTGAGTCGGTTTTATTAATACTTTTGTTTTTTATCTTTTTACCTTTGGATTTGGTATCAGGCTTTCGTATTAATTTATTTATATTAAATACAAAATATATACTTAGTGTCAGTATAACAGCAGATATGCAGGCTGTCAAAACTCGTGATGCCATACTATTGAATATATCACCCGGTATGGCGATTATACTTGTATTAAGCGCCATATGAAAGACTATTACCGTAAAAAGATTGTTTGTTTTATGTGCGATAAAGCCAAGCAGTATGCCAAGTAAAAATGCATAAGTACCCTGTATCAAATTGCCGTGATATATACCAAATATGAGTGCCTGAATAACTATGGCAAGCATAGCAGGCATACATTTTTTTGCATATATAAGTATGAGACCTCGAAACAGCAGCTCTTCTGCGATAGGTGCAAGCAAAAAAACTGCCAAAAACATAAGCCACGATGAAGATACACCTGTCACATTTGAAACAAGTTCATCATAGGATTCAAATGCTGTTTTAAATATAGGTCTTATAAGTGATAATATGCTGTCAACAAAAAACTGTCCGGATATACCGGCCATTATAAGACCTATGATGATCGGCGGCTTGATAATGCCAAAAAAGCCTTCTTTTAAAGAAGGCTTTTTTAGTTTGTAAAACCAAAGTCCAAAGACCAGTATATACAAGATAAACTGAGCTGCCGATATGATTGCTTTGTTCATAGGTTGGGTGTAGTCTTGTGAAAGAATAGTTTCTATTGTTCTTGTCGCTACGGTTTTTTCTTTGGAAAGGCAGTTTTTTATAAATATTCCGACTATATCGCCAAAGATAACCACAACCTGAAGGAACAGAGCAATTATACATGGTATGAATATATTTATTATATTCCTGATTCGATTATTTGATTCCATCTTTAATCTTCTTTGCTCTTTCTTTTTCTTTCTTAATCTGCTCTTTTGTCTTTTCCTGCTCTATACCTTTAGCTTTATTTTGCTTTTTAGCTAATATCTCATCATTAATCTGCTTCTGGTATTCAGCCTGACGTTGCTGCATACGCTGACGCATGCTCTTCTTCTTTTTCTTACCGTTTGTTTCTTCTTCAACCTGGGCTGCTTTTTTCTTGCCACGTACACTCTTTACGCTTACTATGTATATACCGCTTACCATGGCTTTAACCTCACCCTTGGTAGGTACATCTTCAAATATAGCATCGTCACATATAAAATTCATAATCTGTGGGCCGACCTTTGCTTTGACAATAGGGAGCTTAGCTTTGTGGTATTTTTTTGGAGTCTGTTCCATAACCATTTTAGGCAACCCTGCGTCCTTCATGGGCAGATATTTTTTATCTATTATAAGCATGGTTGCAGGCTGAGCTGCATCTGCCATCTGTTCTTTTTGTTCAATCTGTTTCTTTTGGAGCTTGTCTCCGACTTTATATAGTGCAAATAGTATACCAAGTGCAACTACAATAACTATAAGTAATATTCCCCACCAAGGCATAATGTTGATCCTCCGTAATTATTTCTTTAATTTATGTTTTGAACGCATTTCTTTAATGATATCAGGTATTTCTTTATATTTGGCCTTTCTTTCCTTCATAGGATATTCATTTGGATAGATAGGCTTTCCGTATTCTATGATTACATTGCCCTTTGTAAATTTTTTGCCGGGAGCGGATTCATATATTAAATCAGTTCCTGATATTGCAAATGGTACGATAGGGCAGCCTGATTTGTCAGCCATCTTATAGCCGCCTTCCTTAAACGGAAGAAATTCATCGGTCTGGTTTCTGTGTCCTTCAGGGAAAAGAATCATAGAATGACCCTGCTTCATATATTCTGCACCTTTATTGATAGTTTCAAGTCCTTGTTTGATGTTGTCACGATCCAAGAAAAGACAGCCTATATCTTTCATATAAAGACGAAGTAAAGGGACTTTTCGCATCTCTGCTTTTGCTATAAATCCTGCAGGAAAACCAACAGTATTGTGGGACACAAGTATATCAAAATAGCTTCTGTGATTTCCGACAAAAAGACAAGCTGTGTCTTTGGGAATATTTTCTTCTCCAAGTACAGTTATCTTACAGCCGACAAGCTTAAGTTCGGCATTGAAAAATCCTTTTACGAGCCGATAAGAGCGTTCCCATGCTTCTTTGGGATTTTTCTTGGCAAGCTTTTGCAGATACCAATGATAAGGTACTATAAAAAATGATGAGAAAAACAGTGCCATATAGGCTAAAAAACTTTTCATATAACCCCTCCTGACATATTACCTTCCGTACATCTTGCAGGTTTCATATAATCTTGCGGCAAGCTCGTTGGTAAGAGCTTCCTGCTTATATCGCCAAGCCCAGTTTCCTTCGCCTACGCCGGGTGTATTAAAACGTGCCCATGAATCCAGACAAAGTACATCCTGAAGCGGAACTATAGCCATGTTGGCAACTGAACCAAAGCATGCTCTTATTAAAATCCAGCATATATCATTGCCGTCCGTTGAAAAATATCTTCTCAGCTTATCCTTGGATGCCTCGTAAGCATGCTTATACCAGCCGAGAGTGGTATCATTATCGTGTGTTCCGGTATAACATACACAGTTTCTTATAAAATTATGAGGAAGAAAATCATTTTCCTCAGGATTTTCAAATGCAAACTGAAGAATCTTCATACCCGGCAGGCCAAATTTATCCCTGAGTTCTGCAACCGACTCATCTATCTCACCCAAATCTTCAGCGATTATAGGAAGATGATAACCAAGAGTTGCTTCAAGCTGGGTGAAGAAGTTTATACCCGGAGCTTTAACCCATTTACCGTTTATGGCAGTTTCTTCTCCGTATGGAACTGCCCAAAATTTATCAAAACCACGGAAATGGTCGATACGTAAAAAATCTGCCAGTGTAAGCTGGTGCTTTATACGGTTGAGCCACCATTCGTATCCTGTTTCGGTATGTTTCTTCCAATTATAGAGTGGATTACCCCAGAGCTGACCTGTAGCCGAAAAATAATCCGGTGGAACTCCCGCAACAACAGTCGGATAACCATCGCTGTCAAGCAGGAAAAGCTTTTGATTGGCCCATACATCAACGCTGTCCCACGCCATAAATATAGGAATATCGCCAACAATTGAGATACCCTTGTCATTGGCATATTTCTTTAAATCGAGCCATTCGACGTTAAATAAAAATTGTATAAATTTATAATAACCTGTTTCTTTATCGAGCTTTTTGAACCATGCTTCTTTTTGCTTTTTGGTCGGTTTTTTTAAATCATCCTCCCACATATACCAAGGCAAACCATCGTGGTAATCCTTGCCTGCCATAAATAAAGCATAATCATCAAGCCAGTAAGCGTTAGCATCGCAAAAACCTTTATACTGTTCCATAAGTTCAGGACTTGTGGATATTCCATCCGATACATCATCATCTGTAAATCTCTCATACGCAATTTTTAGGAGACGTGTTTTAAATGATATAAGCTCACCGTAGTTAACCTGCTCGGGATTCCACTGAGGCATATCGTAAAAATCGCTGTCATACAAAAGATGAAGCTCTTTTAAGTGATCGGGACTTATTATAAGCGGTTGACCGGCAAATGCTGAAAAAGGCTGATACGGTGAATCACCGAAGCCTGTATGTCCAAGCGGAAGCACCTGCCAGGTATTAAGACCTGAACGCTCTAAAAAATTTATAAAATCATAAGCACCCTTACCGAGATCTCCTATACCGTACGGACCCGGAAAAGAAGTAGGGTGTAATAAAATTCCTGCATATCTTTTTGGCTTTTTTTCTCTAAAACCTGTTATCATAGGCTCTGCCATTATTTCATCCTCCCAATTTTTTATTACACATACAATCTAAATTATACAAAAAAATCATATAAAAAACAATGCTTTAATTGTATGAATTGTAGAGTTTTTCAAATAAAGGTATGGATTTTTCGACCATATCCGTTGTAACACAATAGGAAATCCTAAAATGCCCCGGACAGTTAAAGCTGTCACCCGGAACAATGATGAGATTGTATTCTTTTGCAGCTTTCCAGCAAAACTCGTTAGCATCTGCGATTGGAGTACGTGGAAACATATAAAATGTTCCGCCCGGTTCAACTACATGATAGCCTATTCTTGTTAATTCTTTATATAAAATCTCTTTATTCTTTTCGTAAATTGAAAGATCGCTGGTCTTGTAAAGAATGCTTTCTATCCCTAGCTGAATCAGCGAAGGAGGGCAGTTGTGACCTGTAAATCTTGAAATCTGTCCACACATTAAGACTATAAGCTTAGCGTCCTTGCAGGCAGGATTTACGGCTACATAGCCGATTCGTTCACCCGGAAGAGATACGGATTTACTAAAAGAATAGCAGCATATGGTATTATCGTAAAATTTAGATACAAAAGGTGCATCGGTGCCGGAGAAAACAATTTCTCTATACGGTTCATCGGATATAAGGTAGATGTCATGACTGTATTCCTTTTGCTTTTTATCAAGTATATCTGCAAGTTTTTTGATGGTCTCAGTTGAGTAAACGATACCGGAAGGATTGTTTGGAGAGTTTATTAACACTGCCTGAACATTAGGATTCAGTGCTTTCTCAAACTCATCAAAATTAATCTGAAATGTATCTATATCAGCGGGAACAATGGTAAGTTTTGCTCCTGTACCTGTTACATATGGAACATATTCAGGAAAATAAGGTGCAAATGTGATAACCTCATCACCGTCTTTTACTACACATCTTATAGCGTGTGCTATGGCTCCTGCAGCACCGGTTGTCATAAAAATCTCGTCCTTTGTATAGTTCATTCCAAATCTTTTATTTAAAGAAACAGCAATGGCTTCTCTGGTTGAATCAATACCGAGAGAAGGGCTGTAGCCATGAAGTGTTACCGGGTTTTTGGTCTGAAGCATCTTAATAAGACTATCTGTAAATTCTGTCGGTGTTGGAACAGAAGGGTTGCCTATAGAAAAATTATAGATATTTTCGGCACCTATTTCTGCTGCTTTTTTATTGGCGTAAGTAAAAAATTCTCTTATGACGGAACCTTTTCCGGTCATATCCTTGTACATTTCATTAATCATAATAAAACTCCTTATTGGTTAAATGTATTATGTTTTATTTTATAATTTTATTTTATAAGCTTGCTTATAAAATAAAAATGAGTGATGAACCAAACCGGGGAGGGATTTATTCATCACTCATTTAGGGGAGAGAGGATTCAAATATATGAAAAGCTCTTTACAGAATATAATCTAACATAAAATTGTGTTCAAATTATGTCCTAATTGTGAAAAATTGGTTCTAAAAATTAATTTGCTCCTAATTCTTTCATGGAAGTATCAAGCTGTTTTAATGTCTTTTGAATGGCGTCATTTATAACACCGGACTCATGAGCCATCTTACCGAATTCATGAGCGACTACAGTAAAGCCTTTACCGGCTTCACCGGCTCTTGCGGCTTCGATGGAAGCATTAAGTGCAAGAATGTTCTGCTTATTTTCAATCTTCTTAAGTCCCTGAGACTTTAAAGTAAGCTCTCTTATTAAACCGGCAGCATCCGTTATCTGACCGGCAAAATCACTTCGTATGCTGTCTAACTGTTTCTTTTCATAATATCTTTCCATGAGGTTTGTTATGGAAGAAACAAGCAACTTAGAGGCCGCCTCAACCTGTTCTTCAGGCGCATCTTCATCCAAAGGACCGCCGACAATTGAAGCAACAACAACATCATCTACTTCGATATCTTCGCCAAAGGCCTCGATATTGTCACGTGAAAAACCTAATTTATTGGAAAGGAAATTTCCTTCATCGTCAAGTACAACTGCAATCATGCCGGTTGCTGCTGACCAGTCAACTAAAAGTTCGTCTAATAATTCAATATCTAAGTAATCGCTTACTGCCATATGATATCCCCCTAATCTGTTTAAGTTTTTTGTTATAACGACTAATATATATTGTATAAAAAAATTGCTAAAATTTCAACATAAAATATAGAAAAAATAATATTTTTTCGTGCAAATTATCCGATTAACAGTTTATGAATACAGATGAGACGTCATATCACCTATCTCAAGGGCGAGTGAATGCAGCTCCTCCATTGTTGCATTAATCTCTTCCATATTGGCACTTTGTGATGTGATACTGTCATTTATCTGATTGATTTTCTGCATAACATTTTTAACTGAAGTGTTCATCTCACCGAGTATATGAGAGATATTGTTGGTAGTCTCTTTGGTAGAATTGGCAAGATTTTGAACTTCGCTTGCAACTACTGCAAAGCCCTTACCGGCTTCACCGGCTCTTGCGGCCTCTATACTTGCGTTAAGTGAAAGAAGGTTAGTTTGCGCCGCTATGCTCTGGATGCTTTGGATAATCTCCATGGAAGCGTCTACAGAAGCTTCAATTTCCTGTGATGCTTCTGCGATTTCGGTTTGTCTTAAAGCTACATCCTGCATCTCGCTTGCGGCATCATCAACGGTTTTTGATACATCTGCTATCTTTACTTCAAGGCTTTCTATATCAGGAGCAAGCTCTGATTCAAATCTTACTCTGTGCTCTTTTTCTTCGGTTATATCCAGAATCGTTCCGGCAGCCATAAGTGGAACGTGAGTCTTTGAAAATACCACATAACTGGACGCTCTGAACCATCTGTACTCACCACTCTTATGCTGGATACGATATTCCATATCAAATACAGTATTTCCTGTAGGATCAGCCATTTGCTTGGCCATAGCCTCTGATGCCTTGTTTACATCATCAGGATGTATCTTAGATAACCAGGATATCATAACGTCAGGAAAATCAACGGAGTTGCTGTATCCAAGAAGTTTTTTGAACTGATCCGAAAATACCATAGGGGTATTGGGGTCATCTATGGCGCCTTTTGTTATTTCAAGTCTCCAGGTGCCTTCAAGCATCATCTTGTCAACGGCATATTGCCTTCTCTGGTCATGCTCAAGTTTGGCTTCAGTTCTAAGCTTATCTTCAATATCTATAAAGGTTCCGATAAATACTTCCGGTGTTCCGTTAGGACGTCTTAAACATTCGCCGACTGCATGGTACATACGGTATTCACCATTTTTGGCGAGCAGTCTGTAATCTATATCATATTTTGCATTTCTGTCTGCAACGGCATTTCCGTATGCGGCAAATACAGCTTCCGAATCATCAGGATGTATGAGCTTTCCCAAGGAATCTATGGTATCGGGAAGTTCATTATAGCTGTAACCAAGTACACGTCTCATTTCATCAGTAAACCTTACAGCTATCTGTTCTCCCTTTTCGTCGAAATAAGACATCCATAAGGATAAATGAGCCGTATTATTAACCGATTCAAGCATACGGTAATTCTTTTCAGCTTCATATTTGTTTTTTGCTACTTCATCCATAAGTGCATTAATTTCATTGCTGCTTTCCTGTGTATAGCTTTGCTTCTTTCCAAACATAATAATCCTCCTTGTGTTTTGTACCTTACAAATAAATTCCCCTGTTAGTAAAAAAATAAATATATCAAACTTTAAATTACGAATTATGCATTTAAAGTACTACCAAAGCTAAATTATATCACGAATAACAAATAAACAAAAGGCAAAACGTATATTTTCGTCATAATGCACAAAAAATATCCTTATTTGTCGTTTTTCAAGCTTAATTTGAGTGCTTTTAATAATTGCCGATAATAGTAAAATATGTTATAATTAAGCTCTCAAATTAGCAGTACATTTTATGTACCTAAATATATAAATATGTAAGTAATAGGAGGTAATTATTAATGGGAGTTAATCGTTTTGTATTGAATGGAATTTCTTATCACGGACATGGCGCTATAAATGAAATTCCGGGAATTATCAAGTCAAAGGGCTTTAAGAAAGCATTTGTTGCATCCGATCCTGATTTGGTAAAGTTTGGGGTTACTGCAAAGGTTACGGATTTACTTGATCAAAATGGTATCGCGTATGAGGTTTATTCTGATATCAAACCAAATCCTACTATCGAAAATGTAAAGAGCGGTGTTGAAGCTTACAAGGCTTCAGGTGCAGATTTTATGATTACCATCGGTGGCGGTTCATCTATGGATACCGGTAAGGGTATAGGAATTATCGTTAATAACCCTGAGTATGCGGATGTTCGTTCTCTTGAGGGAGTTGCTCCGACAAAGAATCGTACAGTATTTACAATAGCTGTGCCTACAACAGGTGGAACAGGCGCTGAGTCGACTATCAACTACGTTATCACAGATGTTGAAAAGAAACGTAAATTTGTATGTGTAGACCCTAATGATATACCTGATATCGCAGTGGTTGACCCTGATATGATGGCTTCTATGCCTAAAGGACTTTCAGCTTCAACAGGTATGGATGCTTTGACACATGCTATCGAGGGATATACTACAGCGGCTGCGTGGGAGCTTTCAGACTGCCTTAATCTTGAGGCAATTAAACTTATCGCAAAGAATTTAAGAAAGGCTGTAGACAATGATCCTGACGGACGTGAGGGTATGGCTCTTGCACAGTATGTAACAGCTATGGCTTACTCAAATGTTGGTCTTGGTATAGCACATTCTATGGCACATACACTTGGTGCGGTATATGATACTCCTCATGGGGTAGCCTGTGCGATGATGCTTCCTATCGTTATGGAATTCAATGCCCAGGCAACCGGCGATAAGTTCAAATATATCGCGGAAGCCTTTGATATCAACACAGAGGGAATGAGTCAGGAGGAATATAGAAAGGCTGCTATAGATGCAGTAAGACAGCTTTCTGTTGATGTAGGAATTCCTACGAAGTTAGATAAGCTTAAGGAGGAGGATCTTGACTTCTTATGTGAATCAGCCGCAGCAGATGCATGTGCTCCGGGTAATCCAAGGCCTGCAAGCTTAGAACAGTTTAGAGAGATGTTTAAGAAGTTGATGTAGTTAATTATATTAAGTTGATTATCAAAGCTTTATTTAAAGAATTGTTTTTTACAAAATGTTTTGATAGCGGCATAATAGCATGAAAAGTGAGGTATACATATGAAGATTGAAGATTTTGCAAATATGGAGCAGTTTGAGGCTATTATGAGTAACTGGGCTAAGGCTACAGGACTTGCTACCGTTGCAGTTGGAGCTGATGGTAAATATATTTCAGATTGTTATAATTTTACAGATTTTTGTATAAAGCTTACCAGAGGCAGTGCAGAGGGCTGCAGAAGATGTGAGAAATGCGATGCTGAAGGTCAGGGGGTTTATCACTGTCATGCAGGTCTTGTCGATTTTGGTATACCGCTTAAGCTGTATGATGGTACTGTTCTTGGCTCCGTTATCGGAGGGCAGGTTCTACCTGAAAATCCGGATGAAGATAAGTTCAGGCAGACCGCGAGAGAGCTTGGGATAGATGAGGATAAGTATATAGATGCACTTAACAAGGTTAATGTTAAGACCGAAGAGGAAATAACGGCTTCTGCAAATCTTCTCGGACAGGTTATGAATAACTTTATAAATGCGGAATACAATGCCAAATATAACGGAACAATAATCGATAGTCTTACCGATGGTGTAAAGCAGTGTGAGGATTATGTAACCAACATAAAAAATAATACTAAAAATCTGGATGCTATACAAAGAAAACAAAATATACTTGCACTCAATGCTTCCATAGAGGCTGCTCGTGCCGGTGAAGCCGGCAAGGGCTTTACGGTCGTTGCAAATGAAGTCGGAAAGCTTGCAAAGAGCTGTACCGAGCTCAATAAAGAGATTTCCAACAATGTAAACAGCATTTCAAATGTAATTAACGGCTTAACAGAGCTTAAGTTCAACACAGCAAATTAAGAATTAAATTAATTAAAGAATTTGAGGGCGGAGGTTTAAAGCTTTCGTCCTCTTTTGCGGAGAATAAGTAAGATGATAAAAATATTTGATACACATGCGCATTATGATGATGATGCTTTTGACGGCGACAGAGAGACGTTGATTGATTCATTTAAGGAAAACGGAATCTACGCTGTAACCAATATAGGAGCAGACTTAAAAAGTTCCCAAAATACTTTGGGGCTTATAAAAAAATATGATTTTTTCTATGGTGCAGTTGGTGTGCACCCTTCTGATGTTGATTGCCTTGATGAGATAGGGGACGAGGATAGAGCAATTAAGCTCCTTTTGGATATGGCAAATTCTTCAGAAAGAGTAGTTGCCATAGGAGAGATTGGACTTGATTATCACTATGAGGACGCAGATAAGCCGCTTCAGGAAAAATGGTTTAGAAAGCAGTTGAAGCTTGCAAGAAAGATCAAGCTTCCGGTTGTAATTCATAGCAGGGATGCCGCAGCGGATACCGTTGATATAATGAAAGATGAAAAGGCGGAAGAAATAGGCGGTGTGGTTCATTGTTATTCTTATTCGGTTGAAACGGCAAAGATATTTTTAAATATGGGATTTTACATAGGCGTCGGTGGAGTTCTTACATTTAAAAACGGAAGAAAACTGGTTGAGACAGTTGAATATACTCCTTTGGATCGAATAGTCCTTGAAACGGATAGTCCGTATCTTGCACCACAGGAATTTCGCGGGAAAAGAAACAGCTCATTATATATACCTTATGTGGCAGAAAAGATAGCTGATATAAAAGGTATATCTGTTGATGAGGTATATGAAGTGACATGGAACAATGCCACAAGAATGTATAAGATTGATAAACATTAAAACAATGCAGTAAAAATGTATAAGATTGATAAACATTAAAATAATGCAGTAAAAATGTATAAGATTGATAAATATTAAAAAAATAATAGATTAAATGATATCAGAAAAACATTTAAAGGGATATTAATATATGGAAAAATTAAGCAACCCACAGGTTACGATAGAAACTATAAAAAAATACAATTTTGCTTTTCAAAAAAGGTTCGGTCAGAATTTTCTCATAGATGGCCATGTTATAGAAAAAATAATCAGGGCGGCAGACATTTCAAAGGATGATGTCGTACTTGAGATAGGTCCGGGTATAGGAACTATGACTCAGTATCTGGCGGAAACTGCAGGTAAGGTATATGCCGTTGAAATTGATAAAAACCTTATACCTATACTTGAGGACACGTTGTCGGATTATGACAATGTAACAGTTATAAATGAGGATATTTTGAAGCTTGACATCGGTGAACTCATAAAGGAAGAAAAGGGTAATCTAAAGGTGGTTGCCAATCTTCCTTATTACATAACGACACCGATAATCATGGGACTTTTGGAAAACCATATACCGGCAAAATCGATTACCGTTATGGTGCAAAAAGAAGTTGCTGAGCGTATGCAGGCGGGAGCGGGAAGCAAGGATTACGGAGCACTTTCTCTTGCGGTGCAGTATTACGCCGAACCATATATAGCCGCAAATGTTCCTCCTAACTGTTTTATGCCCAGACCCAATGTGGGTTCTGCTGTTATAAGACTTACAAGCTTTTCAAAACCACCTGTTGAGGTGAAAGATGAGAAGCTGATGTTTAAAATTATAAGAGCGTCCTTTAACCAAAGAAGAAAAACTTTACAAAACGGAATAAACAATTCGCCGGATTTGAATTTTACCAAGGAACAGGTTGCAGATGCATTGAAGGAACTTGGAAAAAACGAGAATGTAAGAGGTGAAACACTGACGCTTTCGGAGTTCGCAAATCTGAGTGACCTGCTCTTAAAAAACAGATAAAAACACTTAAACTATCGGGTATAAATGGTCAAGCCTTCGCATATATTATATATATGTTTATGAAAAAAGTGAGGAACGATTATGCGAAAGGGAAGATGTGTATCATATATATACCGTTACAGAGATAATGAAAGATGTGAAAACACAGGTTTTATAAAGATTCAGTGTGTTTCAAACGGAAATGAAAATCAGGCAAGGATACAGATAGGACTTAAATTATATAAAAGAATAGAGTGCAGGTGTGCGGTATATCTGTTACATGGTAATACGGGACGTTTCCTGACAGATATCAATTTTTGTGCAAGAGAAAGAGATACTATTATGAAGCGGATGTTTGTGCCATGGGATAATCCTTTGGGTGACTATGTTAGGCTTGATGAGTATTCGGGACTTTTTTTCCTTTGTGATGATGGTGAGCAACTGCTTGGGATATGGGACGATAAGTGTGTAAGCCCTGAAGATATTATTATTTCAAGAGTTGAAAGACTGGATAAAAAAGAAGAGAAAAGTCCTTTGACAGAACATAAGGACAATGATAATGACGGAATTGAAAAGTCCGCAATAGATGTTGAAAAGGACGATGTGGTTAATAAGAGCGATGTGGTTGATAAGGTAGAAGAAATACCAACCATAAAAATGAGAGAAGAGTATAATGACGCATGCGAAGAAATGTTAAACACTTATCCAAAACTTGCACTTTTTGCAGATAGTCAGATAACTGAATGTGTGAAAATAAAGCCGCAGGATATCGGCAAACTTCATATGAATAACTGGAAACTCGGAGAAAACAGTTTTTTATCACATGGTTTTTATCAGTATAGATATATAATGCTTGGAAAAGTAAAACTGAATAATGAAAAGGAGACTGTTGTAATAGGCGTGCCGGGAGTATTTTCCAATAAAGAAAGGTATCTGGCCAATATGTTTGGATTTGGACGATTTATACCCGTGAAAAAGGACAGACTGATGACAGGTAAATTTGGTTATTGGATATCTGAGGTATCAAGAGCATAAAGGTCAAGGTAGATGTCGCGACCATTTACATTTGCGCACATTTCATTTGTTTTTATCTTTATGAAACCAAGCTTTCCGGCAAGTCTGATGGAAGGCTCATTGTCCGGTGCTATATGAGCTGCAATCATAGTTATGCCATAATGTTTTTGCATAACCACAATTCCGTTATAGCATGCTTCGTAAGCAAAACCGCGACCTTGATAAAGTAAATCGAGCTTGTAGCCTATCTCGGAGTATATGCCGTTAGTACCTTTCTTGATGTTGAAATTAACCGAACCGATTATTCTGTCGGTGCGGTTTGCGGTATAGATATAATATCTAAGAAAATTTCCACCGAGGTATGCGTTATATTCGCTTCTTAGATGGTTTATGTGGTAGTCTTTTGTATAAAAACCTGCGGGGCGGGTAGGCTCGAATTTTTCAAAAATGATACTGTTTCTTTTATAAAGGTCCAAAACCGCTCCGGCCTTTGATTCATTTTCAACTTTGAGTATAAGATTTTCTGTATATAAAACAGATGGTCCCATGACAAGCTCCTTTTAAGTGTTTGAAAATATTATATAATGTAAAATATTCAAAATCAACCAAGTAAGTTAAAAAAGGGAATCAAGTAAGTTAAAAAAGGGAATCAAGTAAGTTAAAATAAGAAACCAAGTAAGTTAAAAAAGGGAATCAAGTAAGTTAAAATAAGAAATCAAGTAAGTTAAAATAAGATAATTTATAAAGGAAATACAAATGATTAAGGACGGATAGATATATGGATGAAGATGAAAGATACATGAGGCAGGCGATAAAACTTGCGAAAAAAGCGGCTGCCAATGGCGATGTGCCGATAGGGTGCGTGATAGTTTATGAGGGAAAGATTATCGCCAGAGGTTATAACAGACGCAATGTGGACAAGACAACTCTTGCTCATGCTGAGATAATTGCCATAAAAAAAGCTTCAAAGGTAATCGGAGACTGGCGTCTGGAGGATTGCACACTGTACGTTACACTTGAACCATGTCAGATGTGTGCGGGCGCCATAGTTCAGGCGCGTATACCAAAGTGCGTGATAGGATGTATGAATCCTAAGGCGGGGTGTGCCGGTTCGATACTAAATATCCTTGATATAAAGGAATTTAATCATCAGGTTGATGTAAAAAAAGGTGTACTTGAAGATGAGTGTTCCGGTATGTTGAAAGATTTTTTCGCAAAATTAAGGGCAGATAAAAAGTGTTAGAAAAACATTAAACTTATTTTATGCTGAAAAACATTAATTTTATTTTATTGTTGAAAAACATTAATTTTATTTTATTGTTGAAAAACATTAATTTTATTTTATTGTTGAAAAACATTAACCTTATTTTACTTGACTAAAAGCGATAATTTCTATATACTAATATAGATATACTGTGAATTTGCTGTAATGTATAAAAACATAAGAATAGATGCGATTTTGGTTTAAACATACCAAAACATATGTATTGCATTAATTTGGCAGATTCATATGAATTTGTTATAAAATTTCCGTGCAGCTGGGGAGTTAGCGGTGCCCTGTACCTGCAATCCGCTACAGCAGGAGTGATGGTTGACCTAGGGGTGTTTTCTTGTGAGGCTGCCCTTGGTAAGTGGCGTTGATGTTTGGGTCTTGCGCGACAGGAACCTGTGAACCGTGTCAGGTCGGGAACGAAGCAGCACTAAGCAGGACCTTCTGTGTGCCGCGAGGCAGCCTGGGCTGAGTTAACTGCTGAGGTAACGCTTATGAGAGCATCACGAAGTCAGCCGCACGGTATTATTTTATAGATTAATTAAATAATTTAATCACCATAAATGTGTACATTGTTATATGCAATTTAAAATTATTAACATAAGAGGAGGATGTATATGGGAATTGAAAAGAATCGCGTCAGTCGTGCTTTGCTTATGGCAGTTACTATACCTGACGCTTTGATACTTGGAGCTTATCTTCTTGAGGTTATAAAAGGGGAACGTACAGTGCCATATTATGGGGTTTTGGCAGTGCTTATCCTTGTGCCTCTTATAATCGCGTGGACGTCACTTAAGGCGAACCCTGATTCGGATGCATGCCGATACATAGCGACGCTCGGATACATAGCGATGTATACTATGGTTGTATTTACAGGTGATACACCTATGGTAAGCATATATATAGTTATTCCGATGAGTTACCTTATCGTATGTGCTGATCCTAAACTTTTGAAGTTTACAGCTATCTGGACTATATTGGCCAATGTCGCCGCTGTTGCGTATAAGGCAGCAGTTCTTGGTGAAACTTCCGCTAACAATATAGCAGATTACGAAATCCAGATACTTGCCTTATCATTGTTTGTTATATTTTTATATACTTCAACCAAACTTCAAAAGGATATTAACGATGAAAGAATGGGTAAAGTTATCGAGCAGGAGAAGCAGGCAGAAAATACGCTCAACCATATACTTCAGGTAGCGGACAGCGTTACAAGAGAGACTCAGTCGGTTCTTTCAATGGTCAATCAGGTTTCGGATTCTTCGAATATCACAGCCAACAATATGGAAGAAATCACAACCGGTACAAGTCAGACTTCTACATCTATTCAGGAACAGCTTTCACAGACTGAACAGATTCAGAGTATCATTGAAGAAGTCAATAATGCTGCAGAAAATATGCAGGTTATGATTAAGGACAGCTACAAGAATATTGAAACCGGTGTAAATAATATGGACTCTCTTACTGAGAGCGCAGCCTATGTAGATAAGATAAACAAAGACTTAAATGATGAGATGACAGCTCTTGTTGAGCAGGCGGATCAGGCATTAAATATCATTCAGATTATTCAGGATATAGCAAGTCAGACCAATCTTCTTGCACTCAATGCTTCCATAGAGGCAGCTCGAGCAGGTGAGTCAGGACGTGGCTTTGCAGTCGTAGCAGATGAAATCGGTAATCTTGCTCAGCAGACTTCTGATGCAACAGAAAATATCGGTGATTTACTTAGCAGACTCACTTCGGGTGCCAATGCAGCAAGCGAGGCAGTGGATAATGCGGTTGAAGCAGGAGCTAATCAGAACAGTCTGATACTTAGTACCCGTATGACCTTTGAGCAAATTAGAGACACTATCTCAGATGTTGCAGAAAATGCAAAACAGGAAGCAGAATCAATCGAGAACCTTCTTGCAGTCAATACAGAGCTCGTCTCAAGCGTTGAGACTATCTCAGCAATAAGCGAAGAGGTTACGGCAACCAGTCAGCAGGCTCACGAAATGGCTCAAAAGAATGTACAGCTTTCGGACGATATGAAGTCAAGCATCGAACGACTTTCAGCGTCCGTAAACGAACTCAAATAAATTACGGTTTATCGGGGGAAGGGTCGATTACAGAGTCATGGGTTATAAAGTGTCAAGTACTTTTGTGCATGGTATGTGCAAGGCAGGCTATAAGACACCATAAAAGCATCAAAAAAGAGACAAACCGGTAACAAAAGCTGCAAAAAGGCAGGAATTGTTACCGGCTCATAGAAAATCCAAGTATCAATAGACTATAAACCGGTAACAATAGCTGAAAAAATACAGGAATTGTTACCGGCTCATAGAAAATTCAAGCATCAAAAGAAGATAAACCGGTAACAAAAGCTGCAAAAAGGCAGGAATTGTTACCGGCTCATAGAAAATCCAAGTATCAATAGACTATAAATCGGTAACAAAAGCTGCAAAAAGGCAGGAATTGTTACCGGCTCATAGAAAATCCAAGCATCAATAGACTATAAATCGGTAACAAAAGCTGCAAAAAGGCAGGAATTGTTACCGGCTCATAGAAAATCCAAGAATTAAAAGAAGACAAACCGGTAACAAAAGCTGCAAAAAGGCAGGAATTGTTACCGACTTATAGAAAATCAAAGCATCAATAGACTATAAACCGGTAACAAAAGCTGAAAAAAGGCAGGAATTGTTACCGGCTCATAGAAAATCCAAGCATCAATAGAAGATAAAACGGTAACAAAAGCTGCAAAAAGGCAGGGATTGTTACCGACTTATAGAACATCAAAGCATTATCAGACAGCTCGTTATATGATTTACCTATAAGACGGTCGTATCTTGAGTGCTTATAGGTAAATCACAAATTATATAAGACTGATCAACGGAAATATTACCTATAAGACGGTCGCATCTTGAGTGCTTATAGGTAAATCACAAATTATATAAGACTGATCAACGGAAATATTACCTATAAGATGGTCGCACCTTG
>CADCDW010000034.1 GCA_902800325.1 uncultured Lachnospiraceae bacterium | reverse complement strand
AAGCGGTATGTAGCTGTTTAAAAGGTGTAATTTCATAACCATTCTGAGATATCCTACGGAACTGCCCACCGCAGAAAACATAAGTGCCGCAACAACCACTCTCCAAAGTGTCTTTTTTCCTTTAAAATCATATATTTCAAATCCGTATGCACATGCTGCTCCGAAGTATACGGCAACCAGCGCGGAAAATCCCGATATGACACATGACCTTACCAGCGACCATTTGATTCCTCCTGCCATGGCCTTAGCCATAAGATCAAACTCATTATAATTATCAACAAATTTTGTACCGGGGATAAAATGGATTCCTTTAACCAGTTCTCCCGATGAAAGTGATGAATTAATAAACATAAAGTAAAGAGGAATTACCGACAGGGCACACAGCACAATGCAAAATAAGCTTCTAAGCATTATTTTTACAACTCTTAATTTATGCCTTCTTACATATTGTAAATTCAATTTAACTCTAAGCGAAAAGCGTTCTGCTTTTGATTTATAATCAATCTTTTGAATTGAAATTTTAGGTATAGGCTTTTTATATATTTTACAGATTATAAACGTATCCAAGGCATGTACAGTACCGGCAAGTATGAGTGTTCCGACAAGAATATACGTAACATATATTCCTGTGCCTCTTATACCCTTGCCATAATGTATAAATACATTATGAACAAGATAAATCTCGAGTGATACCTTTCCGATATATGAAAGTGCTTTGTTTGAAAACCTTGCTTTATGCAAAATACCGATTATCAAAAGCATAAAGAACAGGCATTGAAAAAGCTGTGAAAAAAGCGTCATAAACTTATCAGAAGTTTTATCGGTCCAATAGCCGTGATGAATAAGCATATTATGCGTAACTCTGCAAAATACGACAAACAAAACCGCAGTTACGACCATATATATGTTATAAAACCGTTTTATTAATCCGAGAAGTATTTCTTCCTTATATGCAAAAATCATTCCCACGACAAAAATCAAAGTTGAATTATACCACCACTCTCCCTGGAACCACGCGGGACCATGTCCATGGTAAAGAGAAAAAAGTGTAAGCCCGATAATAAACACGGTCATCGAAATAATAATACCGGTTTCTTTCTTAAACAACTTATATGCTATATAAAATGCAATATACAGGAAAACTATTTCAACTATGTACCACATACTGCCGTTTAGCAAATCAATACCTATCGCAGCACGGATTAAGTCAACATATCCGAGTACTGAAGCATTATCAATATGTGCTTTTGATAAATCAAAGCTTATCTTGCCATTTAATGCCCCGGCCATGATATAAATAAAATTACAAATATAAAAAGGTACAAGAATCTTAGGCAGTCTTTTTGCAAAGAACCCTTTCATATAGTTTTCTTTTTGATTTATGCTTTTAATAAGACCGTAACCCGAAAAAAAGAAATATCCCGCAACAAGACAAAAGCCAAAGTTCTCCAGTAAAACAAATATACTTGAATTACCACTGCCTACCGATTGTGCCGTATGATGAAGCACGATAAGAATTGCAAAATAACCTAAAACAATTTTGGAATTATCAAGGCTCAGAACATTTTCCTGCCATAGGATTTTGCTGCTGTGCTTTATGCTTTTATCTATAACCTTCATATTACATATAAGCATCAATACCAAAGGCAAAGCAAAAACCCATATGGGAAATGTTATATTTTTGATTTTAGAAATAAAAGAATCATCATTTGTTTTTCCGTATTTTTTAAGTGAATTATCCCAGGATAAAGGCTCAAGGCAGTCCGTCAATATATCATCTGCTATTTTTATACCTTCCTCAAAGGAAAGATTCTCTTTCAAATACAGATTAAGTACGAAGTTTACACATCTTCCGTTATGTATAAATAAATAATTTACCGAGTACAGATATTCTTTATCAGCAATTATATAATATTTATATCCTGATTTAAAAAACTCATTTTCACCTATACTCGAAAAACCATAATAGCTTTCTATGTTATCCTGTTTAATGATTTTAGCCGCAGGATCACCCTCGCCTGTTATTTCTTTTTTAAGCTCCTGCTTTTCATCATCAGACATAGCTGCTATGCTTTCTATGTCATAAACATAATAATCCGGAATGAAAATACTTAAATCAACACTTCCGTCTTCTTTATAACAAAGGAAATCCAGCCCGCCTTCATTAAAATAAGGTGTAAGCCAGCCTTCCTTTGTATCTTTAAAATGTCTTTTCCAATCCGTCGGAGTTCTAAAGGTACATTTTTCATTATTTAAATAAATATATGCATAATTTTCGGATATGACGGTTTGTCCCTCTTTTGAAGGCTTTTCCGTCATATCGTGTCTCGTAAACATTATTATGGTAATCATAATAATGAAAACCACAAAAAGATATCCGGTTTTCCATTTAAATAATGTCTTCAAAATCAAACTCCTTTTAAACCATAAATCGCTTTATTTCATCAAGTTTTTTCATGGTATCATATCTGCCGAGCTTATAAATAAATTTAAGCTTATCCGGATTTTTTTCCATTCGGCCGATTTTTGTATCACGACTCGGACGAATTAAAATTACATTGCCTGCTTTTTCCTGTTCTTCTATATAGGCAACCTGTTCATTATATATCTTATATCTTTCCTCACAGGCTCTTACATAATTAGGATAATCCTTATACATTCTTTTCATAAGCTTGATGGTAGGATCCTGTTTTTTCTCATAGCCATCAGGTCTGGTAAGTACCACTATATTTTTTTCATAGCCGATGCTTTCAAAGAATTTTATCGGAATACTGTCTGCTGTTCCTCCGTCAAGAAGCTTTAAGCCGTCCTTTTCAATAATATTTGATACAAGCGGCATGGATGCTGAAGCTCTCATATAGTCCATCTCATCCCAGAGGTCCGTGCATCTGATATGCTCCGCCTTACCTGTATCAAGATTTGTACAGGTCACATAAAACGGTATTTCTTTGCTACGTTCTCTAAATGTATCATAATCGAATACATTAAGCTTTTTAGGAAGCTGCTCATAGCAAAAATCAACATTAAATATATCTCCGGTCTTTCTTAAAGACTCAAAGCTTGCATAACGCTTATCACCTGCATATTTTACATTATACCTTATGGTTCTTCCTATCTGCTTTGAAATATACGAACAGCCACAAACAGCACCGGCAGATACACCTATTACTCCGTCAACCTCTATACCTTCGAGCATAAATGCATCAAGCACACCTGCAGTGTACATGCCACGCATTCCACCGCCCTCAAGCACCAGTCCAATTTTCTTTTTTTCAGATATACTATCCATTTATTCTTCCCTTTTTATATTCACAATCCATAAGATTGCAACAATAATTAATGTCTTTATTAATAGCTTTTCAATTAACTGATTTTTAGTGTCCTTCCCATTTGATAGTAAGCTTTTCTTCCACTATTATCTCTTCTGTGGGATTTAGAATCTCATTATATGTATCAAGAAACGCCTGTTCAACCTGCTTCATCGTGCCTTTGTAAAAATCAGGAGTCATAGCTACAAACGGCTCGGTATCACTAAGCTTTACTGCCGAGAACTCATAAAACTCCCAATAAAGCAATGCATCATCTATAGTTTTCACCATCTGCTTTTCATACTCATTTAAAGGCTCCCCGACAAATTTTTCATAAATCATGTTTTGCAGTCTTTCTTCTATCTCCATATACTTTTCAAGGTTTTTCTTAACAGGTCTGGTAACATCCGAAAGATATGCCTCAGAAGCATCATGTAGTAAACATGCCATCCTAATCCTTGGTGTTTCCCTTCTCGCAACAGCCTCATCATAACAGTTAAGGCAATGTGCTCCTACAGAATAAAACTCAGTATAATGGCCATTAGCCCTGCACATAAGAGATAATGCATGAGCTATATCCTCTATCTTTATATCCTCTATCTTAGGCTCAAGTGGTGTAAAATTTATCTTTGAATAAGTTGTTATAAAATCAGCCATATCTTTATTATCCTTAACTTATCATAAAAATATTATGATATTATTTTATCTGCTTTTACTTTACTCCATACTGCTCATAATATGCATCTATAGCAGCCTTTATCTCATCATTTATAATAACCTTACCGTTTACCTCTTTGTTGTAAAGGCACTCCACAACATCTGCCATGGATACAATAGCATTTGCAGAAAATCCGTATTTATCCTTTATCTCATCAAGTGCAGACTTATTACCGTCAAGTCCTTTTTCCATACGATTGAGTGAAACCATAAGTCCTTTAATGGTTACATCCCCCTGTGCCTTGATGATAGGGAAGGTCTCTTCTATAGACTTACCGGATGTAGTTACATCCTCGATAATTACAACTCTGTCACCATCCTTTATAGGACTTCCGAGAAGTATACCTGCATCCCCATGATCCTTGGCTTCCTTACGATTAGAGCAATATCTGATTTCCTTTCCGTAAAGCTCACTGTAGGCTATAGCCGTTGCAACACTAAGAGGGATTCCCTTATATGCCGGACCAAATAATACATCAAAATCATCACCGTAATTATCATGTATAGCCTTTGCATAATACTCTCCAAGTTTTTTAAGCTGACTACCTGTCACATAAAGACCTGCGTTCATAAAAAAAGGTGACTTTCTTCCACTTTTTAAAGTAAATTCGCCAAATCTAAGCACATCACTGTCTACCATAAATTGTATAAATTCCTGCTTGTAGTTTTCCATTTTATTGTTCTCCTTAAAATGTTATAAATATTTTTCATGATATATAATCTATCTTTTATAAGCCGGTTCATAGTTCATTTCCATAACTGCTTATTAAAAATTAAATCATATAATAGTCTATCATAACGACAGGCTTTTCGCAAGAAAAAGAGCTGCCACTCTTTAAAGTGACAGCTCACAATGTCATAATTATAATATAGTCAAATATTTAACTAATTATTTTGCTTATTCCAGGATTCCTTTTGACTTATAGTACTCCTCAAAAAGCTTGTTGGCAGCATCCTTAGTCTGACCTGTTATCTCAGGCATCTCCTTACCCCAGGTTTTGGTTGCCTGCTTAAAGCCCTTCTCCATAGCCTTCTGCATAGCCTGCATAGTCTTTGGATCATCTCCCGCAAGAGCACTTGCAAAATCAAACAATCTCTGTGAAGTCTGCTTTACGCCCCAGTAACCATCCTCTGAGATATCCTCCTGAGCCTGCTTCTTAGCAGCCTCAGTAACAGTTACCTTGCCATCTGCAAACATACGCCAGAACGCATCATCATTCATAGCCAGACCATAAGTCTTAGCCTGCTGACCAAGTGTCTTACTTACCAAATCAGTCAAACTCTGCTGTCTTTGCACCTGATCATTTTTAAGCTGCTCAACAAGTGCAGACCTGTCAGCCTGACTCATCTTATTGATAGAGTATGTAGCCTTTGAAGAAGCTTCGCCCTTATCATAAACTACACTCTTAGCTGCTTCATCTGCCTTTGAATCTACAGCCTCTGCTACCTTTGCAGCCGCAGTAACATCTTTATAATTAGTATAAATACTGCTTGTTGCATTTGAAACTGAACCAATAGCCATCCCGATTCCCTCCTTTTATATTTCTGTTTCGAACATCTTCGCAAAAGATGATGGTAAAGTACTTCCATTTTTAGTATAGGACTTAGCTGAGTTAGAAACTGCTTTGGATATAGCCTCTGACTTTTGAGCAAGTCTGTCTGCAAATGAATTAGTACCTGTAAATAAACTCTTTAAGGTACTGATATTTGCATTTTTAAGCTTATCCTCGTCAAGCTCAAGCTTATTTTCCTTACCAATGGTAATACCCACCTCTGAAAGCAGCTTACTGTTTGCTTTAACCGAAGATGTCATGTGCATGGCGTTTCTCAAGACTCCGGTAAGATTAGAATCTGCGGCATCTCCTATAGTGTCGTTATAATTATCAATAAATGATTTAACAGCACTTGTGATAGCCTTCCAGTCGTAATCCTCCTTCTCCTTGTTCTCGCCTGTGGTTTCATCCTTAGTGCTTATCTTTTTCATTGCATAAAGAGACTCTTTACCAAGAGCACTTAAAGATGAAGAAAGGGAATCAGCGCCCGTCTGTATAAGTCCAAGCTTTTTGTTTTCCGCCTTTGCCTCTGTCTCAGTCTTAACACTATCAGCCTTATAATACTTTCTGGCAAGCTTCTTATAGCTTCCATTCCTTATCGCAGCATAGTCGGACAAAATGGTTGAACCCGAAGACGCATTATTACCGCCCCAGATACTGTTCTGGTTTGAAGTTCCAAACAAACCTCCGAAACCACTGATGTTAGACATTTTTTACCTCCTTCCTTGATGGTAGAACCACATCCTTGTGAAATTAAAACAACGAGTTACATAACCACGGCACATACTTATAGCTATGGTTATTTTATTTATAACATAAACATATGATAAAGTCAACGTGAATTGGCAATATTTCACACCATTTTTACAGCATTTTACAACATTTCAAAAAAGCTGTCAGTCTGCATCTTATGGATACAGTTCTGACAGCTATAATTATTAATCCAATAATCTACTCATACTCCTTAAGCTAAATGCAACTGTTGAGGAATTATGTAAAAATGCACCGGTAGTCGGTGTTATAATTCCCGTCACTCCAAGAAGTATGAAGCTTGAGTTGAAGACGACTATTTGTCTGTAGTTTTTACGGATACGTTCCATAAGTAAATCACTTAACTGTTTTAGTGTTGTAAGTCCGTATAACTCATCTGCACCTATAGTTATATCAGCTATTTCTCTTGCAATATCAGCGCCCTCACTTATGGCTATACCGACATCCGCTTCCGAAAGTGCCGGCGAATCGTTGATACCGTCACCTATCATTATAACCTTGTGTCCCTCTTCCTTTGCCTTTCTTATATATCCTGCCTTATCCTCCGGAAGAACCTCGGCATAATATTCATCCACACCGACTTCCTTTGCTATAGCTTTGGCTGTCCTCTCACTGTCTCCTGTCATCATAACAAGCTTCTCAAAGCCCATAGCATGCAGCTTATCAATAACCTCTTTAGCCTCATCTCTTAAAGGATCTTCAATACATATAACGCCTATAAGTTTCTTATCCATAGCAAGATAAAGCTGCGAGTATTCAGGCGGAATACTATCAAACAATTCCTTTTTACCCTCAGGAATTATACAGGCTTCGTCCTCAAATACAAAATGCCAGCTTCCTATGATTGTCTTTTTGTCACCTATGGTGGTTGCAATTCCGTGAGCCACTATGTACTCTACCTTGGAATGCATCTCATCATGCTCTATACCCTTTTTCTTCGCATCCTCAACAACAGCATTTGCCATTGAATGCGGAAAATGTTCCTCCAGACATGCTGCAATCTTTAAAATCTCATTTTCATCCCGCTCATCATCAAAGCTTATTACTCTTGCGACCGTAGGCTTTGCCTTAGTAAGCGTTCCTGTCTTATCAAATATTATGGTATCCGCCTCAGCCATTGCCTCTAAAAATTTACCGCCCTTTACGGCAATCTTCCTTTGACCTGCCTCCCTTATGGCAGATAATACCGAAATCGGCATAGCAAGCTTTAATGCACAGGAATAGTCAACCATTAGCACAGACATGGCTTTTGTAACATTTCTCGTAAGAAGGTATGTTATAATTGTTCCTGCAAACGAATACGGAACCAGCTTGTCAGCCAGGTGTTCAGCCTTGCTTTCAAGACCTGATTTAAGTTTTTCAGACTCCTCAATCATCTTGACAATCTTGTCATATCTACCCGAGCCTGATACAGCCTTAACCCTTATGGTAATCTCACCCTCTTCAATAACGGTTCCGGCATATACATAGCCGCCCTCTGATTTGGCAACCGGTACGGATTCACCTGTAAGGGACGCCTGATTGACCATAGCTTCTCCCTCTACAACCTCACCATCAAATGGTATAATCTTACCCATACGGACAACAATCCTGTCATTTTCCTTAACCTGCGCTGTCGAAACCGACATTTCTCCTTCATCCGTTTTAAGCCATACTGTTCCTATGTTAAGAGACATGGTCTTGGCAAGATCATTTACAGATTTCTTATGTGTCCATTCCTCAAGAAGCTCTCCTACTCCCAACAGGAACATTACACTTCCGGCTGTCTTATAATCCTTTCTTAGAACAGATGCACCAATGGCTGCACCATCAAGCACAGGAACCTCCAGCTTTTTATTCCATAGGCATACAAGCCCTTCTTTGACATATTTTAAGGAATGAGCGATTGTAATTGCAGTCCTCAGCGGCATGGGAATTATACAATTTTTGATATATCGGAATGCTATTTTATCAAACAGCTTATCCTGATACTGTCTGTTAAGCTCCCTGCCCGAGGTCTGATATACGCTTTCCGGCACCTCAATCTTCTGCGGGTCAAGCGAAGCAAGCAGGGCGATAATCTCCTCCCTGCTTTTTTTATACTCAATTACAACATCTGCTGTTCTCTCATACACCTCAACCAGACCTACCATATCATTTGAGGCAAGTATGTATTCTAATCTGTCTGCCTCCCTGATGGTAAGATTGTCTTTTAAAAGATGTACTCTTATACGATTTTTTATATCATGCTTTATAACACATTTCATGCCTCACCAATTATCTCCTCAGCATCCTTTTCCTCACGCTCTGCATTAATCTGTTTAGCCTCTGCATAGATGTCCTCACAGTTTTCCTTAACTGTGTTTACAGTTTTCATAACGCAGTCCTTGGCACGAAGCGTTGCCGCCGTAGCATGTGTGTAAACCTTCTTTGCATCCTTGCTTGATAAAATTTTAATACCTGCGGTACCAAATAATACTCCTGCCGCAAATGAACAAAACTTTCCACAAAATGACATATTATTCACTCCTATTCATATATTTTATGTCGTTATTGACAACATTATTATTGGGTTAGTTACATAGAACTAATCTGTTTTTGATTTTATCACTTTATAAAAATATATTCAATATTTTATATAAAATATATTTTCATAACAAAAAAAGAGCTTGAATACCACTGTTTAATTAAAAAATTTAAGTGGTATACAAGCTTCTAATTCTTTTACATTCAATTTAAATCATATTTTCATTTAAATTACATAATATAATTTATTGTACAACTGATATATTGTTTTTCTTTGCAAGCTCCAAAACCTCTTCTTTTGATAAATTAGTATATTTTGTAATCTTGCTGATTGGTTCGTTGCCATTAAGCATGTTCACTGCAAATTCTCTTTTATCTGTAGCTTTAGTTTCAATTACAGTTTGATTTACAGCTTTATCTACAGCTTGATTTACAGTTTTATCTATATCGTCCTTCAAAAGTTCTTTTAATGCTTCACACATAATACCATCACCCCTCGTTATTTTATCGTATAATTTCTGATTAGCAGATACACTTACCTGTAGTATTGCATCTGCATTTATCTTATCATCCTTATCTGTTAAATCATCCGTTCCTTCTATAAACCTTCGTACCTCATCTTCATCCGCATCCGGTGCAAGTATACGAAGTGCCTCATATCTTCCTTTTTCAAGCTGTTTAGTTACAACTATCTGTAAGGGTATATTTATTATACCATAGACATAATAAATTCCAAAGGCTTTTTCTTCAATTTTTGCAAATAGCTCTTCCAAACTCTTAAAAAGCTCTCTAGGATATGTATGTCTGAATATGGAAATCGTCATCTCATCTGCCGGTATCTCATCAACAGTATTTCCATATCCCTTATATAATCCGGCATAGCCTATAGTTTTATACAGATCATCAATCGATAATTCATCTCTCGGTGATTTATATTCTACTATATTATATCTTCGGAATATCTGCCCGATAGGATTATCTATCAAAACGTCCCTTTCCTTTTTAATTATAAGCAAATCCATCTTTATAGGTTCTTTAGAAAGTTCATGTTCCCTATCATATGTTAAATCATTTTTATAATCTTTAAAAATGTATTCTATACTCCCATAAAAACCCGGATGCCATTTGATGTTTCCAATGTTATCCATACAATCACTCTCCTTTATCTATATTCAATTTTCACATGAAAATAAAAAGCAAGAATTATATGAATTTATTTCCCGGGTTTTTTTAATCACAAAATATCTACTTGCTTAAGTAGATGTTATCACAATAAAAAAAATAAACCAGTCAAAAATTTTAGCCCTTGGGGTTAAAATTTTTAACTTATCTATCTCTGAATACATACTAAGCTATAGTCGTTTAAATAAAGAGAAATAAAGTGTTCTAATTGCATTTACATTATTCAACCTTTTTATTTTATGTCGAAATATGTAATTTCTTCTTTACTTTTATCCTCTATTATTGTATATTTATTTCACAAACAGGTTATTTCTATAAATTGAACGCCCATCCTTTCAATTTCTGTTTTCCTGTTTACTTACCAAAGATAAAAATAATTAAGACTATACGTATAAAGGAGGATTCTTTATAGGTTTTATTTTGTTGTAATTAAATATTGGCGATGTTACAATATCTGTAACTATATAAGATTTCTCCTTTTTGATAAAGGAAGGTCTTTATTGACTTTCTCTAATTATTAATAACTATTAGAGGAAGGTGATTTATGTGGAATTTCTTTTCAAAACTTTTATTTTAGACAAACAGGAATACGCAAAAATAATGAGTGAAATTAACACCAGCTATATGAGATATGTCAATAAACCTTTTCCAATACATATTTCTCATGAAGTTGGAATAGAAAGCAAGGCATATTTATATTATTTTGAAAACCATGGTTATAATAATTATAACATTTATATAAAAGTACCAAGATAAACAGGAGGTTATTTTAATGAGAGAATTAGAAGTTTTATTAAATAATGTAAGTGATACATACTATGATTTTGTAACAGGCATATTACATTATGCTCAAAAAAAACAATCACGTTTAGATGCTGTATTGAGATATATAAAGGATAACCCCAATGCCACATCTTCTGATATTGTTTACTTTGTATCCATTCAACCGGATTTTTATGAAGATGCAGCAGAACAGTATACGCCTATTGACAATGTGGTATAAATATTTATTTTTAGGAGCATGATTTATGGAGTTATTCATCAGAGGTTTTAATATAAATTGGGATAAAATAAGTAATTATAGTTATTTAAGAAAAATTGAATCAATAGCAAATATTAATCAATTTTCATTCAATAAACCTGTAACCTTCTTTGTTGGTGAAAACGGAAGCGGTAAATCAACTCTCCTTGAAGCTATTGCTATTGAATACGGATTTAATCCGGAGGGTGGAACAAAAAACTATAATTTTTCTACTTGTGATTCACATTCTGAATTATGTGAAGCTATCAGATTAATAAAAGGATATAATAAAGCTACATGGGGATATTTTTTAAGAGCCGAAAGCTTTTATAATGTAGCAACGGCTGAAGCGGAATATTTTCAAAACGGTTCCATAGGGTTGCATAAACAATCACATGGAGAAAGCTTTTTGGCTATGGTTCAGGAGCAATTCAAAGCAAATAGTTTATATATTTTAGACGAGCCTGAAGCTGCGTTGTCTCCACAACGACAGTTAACATTATTACTTGAGATAAACAGATGTGTTAATGATGGTTCACAGTTTATAATAGTTACACACTCCCCTATACTTCTCGGTTTTCCTGATGCGGAGATATTATCCTTTGATAATGGAACAATTCACAGCTGTGAATATGAAGACACCGACAGTTATCAGGTAACCAATATGTTTATAAACAATAGAGAACAATTTATAAAAAGATTATTTTATGAACAGCAATAAAATCATTCTAATAATATACTAAAACAACCTTTATATTACTCTATAGCTGAGAAACGGGAGGAAAATTTTCCTCCCGTTTCTTATTCCAATTATTATAAAATAACAATTCCTTAATTCTACTCACCTGATATCAGTAATTACCCAGTCATGTTCTTCATGAATATACACATTATTGCAGTACGGACATGCTTTTACATTTCGTGCATCAAAGCTTGCACCGCATGACGGGCAGCTTACTGCTGCAAAGGAAAAGCCAAGCTCGGTCCTGTTCTTAATGCTCTTTCTCATACGCATTCTGAACTTATCTGATTTACTTTTTATTTTTCCATCCATGTAATGAAGGCAATCAAGATAAAGTGTGACTTCTACATCACATATATTGTCTATTATTTCACAACTGTTAATGTTGAAATTGTAAAGCTGTGCTTCAATGATGTCTTTTGCTTTTTCCGGACACTTACACTTACAGCAGGCAAGCTCTGTAGCATCCTTACTGTAAACTGCCATTCTAAACAAAGACATTATTTTATCACGGAAATATTCGGATGAAAACTCAGGATCATTCTTTTTAATCTTATTCGCGTAAAACAGAGTTGATGCTGTTTTTCCTCCGCCCCTCAGATCCTTGCCCATAAGTGCGAATACCTCAAACAGCTTTTTTAACACGAACAGCATGCCGCCAATCATACCTCCGCACAACAAACCACCAAAAATTTCGCTGAAAATATTCATTGACGTACTTTGGCTTTGACCTGAGAACAGGTCAAATATCATCCCAAGTATTATCATCAGTATGCTACTCGCTATTATAAATGTCTTCAGTTCTCGCTTGTTCTTTTCATCCCTCTTGGCTTTATCCTCATTTTCAGTAACAAAAAAGTTCATGACCTTCGGATATAGCTCGCTCATTAGAAAATGCGAATCACAGTATTTGCAGCCGGATTCGAGTTCGCCGAGCGTAGACGGCGCACCGCAATGCGGACAGCAAAGTGCCATAGAAGAACTCGGTCGGGTATCAGTCTTCAAGCTCTGAATTACCGTACTAAGACTGATATCCGTTGTATTTTTATAGATTGAGTTCTGATTGCTGCCAATGCTTCTTGTCAAATTCATATTTCCGCCGATGATGCTGTTTGTGAATATTCTGTCGCTGAAAGAAACACCCCCGACATTTATCTGGTTTGATTTCTCATTTTGGAGATTGCATTGCATATCAAGTCCAAGCGATTGCATTTTCTGCCTTTGCATTTCTAAAGTAAATCGTAAATCCTGACCTGCAAGCTCAGGAAGCTCTCCCCCATTGTACCAGTCCGCCATCTGCTTTACAAATGCTTTGTACGGCTCTGCCAGATCAGAGTTTTCAGTTATATTAAAGTCCGGTATATTCATGTGTTAATCCTCTTTTCAAAATATCCCCTTCAGCCTCTCCATAGCTTCAGCAGTTTTTTCGTGATTTGAAAACGCGGTAAGTCTGAAATGTCCTTCGCCGTTTTCCCCAAAACCTGCGCCAGGAGTTCCGACGATATTGGCTTTTTCAAGAAGTAAATCGAAGAAATCCCAAGACTTCATACCGTTTGGACAGGTAAGCCAGATATAAGGTGAATTTTTACCGCCCGTGTATTTTATGCCAAGCTCGTCAAGAGCAGACATTATAATCCTTGCGTTTTCTCTATAGTAATCTATATTTGCTCGTATCTCCTTTTGACCTTCCTCTGTAAACACCTGCTCGGCACCCTTTTGAACTATGTATGAGGTTCCGTTAAACTTAGTGGTCTGTCTTCTAAGCCAGAGTTTATTAAGCACCACTCCGTCAAAGGAGATTGCCATCGGAACTATCGTATATCCGCATCTTGTGCCGGTAAAGCCTGCCGTCTTGGAAAGTGAGCAAAATTCTATGGCACAGGTCTTTGCACCCTCGATTTCATATATGCTTCTTGGAATGTTCTCCTCTACTATAAATGCCTCATAAGCTGCATCATAGATTATAACAGATGAATGGGCATTTGCAAAGTCCACCCATTTCTTTAGCTGTTCTTTGTTATATGCTGCACCTGTTGGATTATTTGGCGAACATATATATATAAGGTCTGCTTTCTTTTCTTCATCAGGTAAAGGAAGAAATCCATTATCCTCGTTGGCATCAATGTATATTATATTTCTTCCGTCCATAGTGTTGGTGTCAACATATACAGGATATACAGGGTCAGGTACAAGCACCGTATTATCCTTATCAAATATATCAAGGATATTTCCCACATCACTCTTTGCACCGTCTGATATAAATATCTCATTTGTTTCAAGTGCTACACCGTAGCTTTGATAATAGCCTTTCACAGCCTCCTGTAAAAAGCCGTATCCCTGCTCAGGTCCATAACCCTTGAAGGTTTCAGCCTTAGCCATATCCTCTACTCCACTATGTAAGCCCTTTATAACCTCGCTGCATAAAGGAAGTGTCACATCTCCAATACCCATACGGATAATATCCGCCTCGGGATGAGCAGCCTGATACTCCGAAACCTTTCTCGCTATGTCAGCGAAAAGATAATTCTCTTTAAGATTACTGTAATTCTTATTAACCTTAACCATAACATATTCTCCTTTTCCTGTCACTAAATTTATTATGCATCAATAGTAGAAATACCTATTGTAATTTCTTCAAGTACATCAAGTAACACTCTTACTGTATCAAGTGAGGTAAACATCGTTACATTGTTCTCACTTGCGCAGCGTCTTATGGATACTCCGTCGCCATAGTGAATTCCCGAAAGTATCGCACGGGTATTTATTACATAGCTTACATAGCCCGAGCGGATAGCCTTCAATATTTCCTCACTGCCCTCGCTCATCTTACCTCTCACTCTGGTTCTTATACCGTGCTCCTTAAGAAATACTGCGGTTCCGACAGTAGCCTCTATGTTAAAGCCCATATCATAAAATCTTCTGACTATAGGAAGTGCCTCTTCCTTGTCCTCATCGGCAAGAGTAACCATAACGGTTCCGTAGTTTTGAAGCTTTATTCCTGATGCGACCAGCGCCTTATACATGGCTCTGTGAAGCTTATCGTCATAGCCTATCGCCTCACCTGTCGATTTCATTTCCGGTGAAAGATATGCATCCATTCCCCTTAGCTTTGAAAATGAAAATGCAGGTGCTTTTACATACCAGCGCTTTTTCTCATTAGGATACAAAGCTATATCTCTTCTCTTACCGAAATCTACTATGTCACTTTCTTTTATTATCTCCTGTTCCTTAAGGCTCTTACCAAGTATAACAAGAGTTGCGATATCGGCAAGACTGTAGCCGGTTGCCTTTGACAAAAACGGAACAGTTCTTGACGAACGAGGATTGACTTCAATTATAAACACATTATCATTTTTATCAACTATGAACTGTATATTAAATAATCCGATAATTCCGATTCCAAGGCCGAGACGTTTTGTATAATCAAGTATGGTTTCCTTGACCTTATCGGATATGCTGTAAGGCGGATATACACTTATCGAGTCCCCCGAATGTACTCCGGTTCTTTCAACCAGCTCCATGATGCCGGGAACAAATACATCCGTCCCGTCACAGATGGCATCCACCTCAACCTCCTTACCCTGTATGTACTTATCTACAAGCACAGGCTTGTCCTCATCTATCTCAACTGCATTTTTAAGATAATGCGTAAGATGCTCCTCTTTAGCGACTATCTGCATGGCTCTACCGCCAAGTACAAAGCTTGGTCGTACAAGCACCGGATATCCGATTTGTTCTGCTGCCTTAAGTCCTGCCTCTATACTTGTAACCGCCTGTCCTTTCGGCTGAGGTATGTCAAGCTCATATAAAACCTTTTCAAAGGCATCTCTGTTTTCTGCCTTTTCGATTGCCTCACAATCTGTACCTATTAGCTTCACTCCTCTTTTCATAAGCGGCTCTGCTAAGTTTATGGCGGTCTGTCCTCCTAAGGAAGCTATAACTCCTTCAGGTTTTTCATGGATAATTATATCCATTACATCCTCCACTGTAAGCGGTTCAAAATAGAGCTTATCAGAGGTCGTATAATCTGTTGAAACCGTCTCGGGATTGTTGTTTATTATAATAGCCTCATAGCCAAATTCCTTTATGGTTTTTATCGCATGGTCGGTAGAATAATCAAACTCCACTCCCTGACCTATACGTATAGGTCCCGAACCGAGAACAATGATTTTCTTTTTATCGGATATAACCGACTCATTTTCATCCTCGTAGGTTGAGTAAAAATAAGGTATATAGCTGTCAAACTCCGAGGCACAGCTGTCAATCATCTTATATACAGGAAATATACCTTCCTTCTTACGATATTCAAAGACCGCATCCTCATCGCACTTCCAAAGGTCAGCTATTATCCTGTCAGAAAAGCCCATCTTCTTGGCAAATACTAATTCTGCCTTATCAAATGCTGCATTGGCAAGTCCATTTTCTTCCTCCACGATATTTTTAAACTTTCGTAAGAAAAGCATATCAATCTGTGTCTTTGCAGCTATTTCCTCTAAAGAAGTACCTATTCGAAGAAGTCTTGCTATGGCGTATATTCTGTCATCCGTTCCGTCACTTATATATTCAAGAAGTTCGTCCTTTTTATAACTATCAAACTTCTTCATGTAAAGATGATATACGCCTATTTCAAGTGAACGGATAGCCTTAAGTAAGCTTTCCTCTAAGGTTCTTCCGACACTCATAACCTCGCCTGTAGCCTTCATCTGAGTTCCGAGATGATTATTGGCATCGGCAAATTTGTCAAATGGAAAACGTGACATCTTCGTAACCACATAATCAAGTGCCGGCTCAAAGGAGGCCGGTGTATTGGCAAGCATTATTTCATCCAAATCCATACCTATGTTTATTTTTGCCGATACCCTTGCTATCGGATATCCGCTTGCCTTTGAAGCAAGTGCTGACGAACGGGAAACTCTCGGATTAACCTCAATCAGATAATACTGAAAAGAATGAGGGTCAAGAGCAAACTGTACATTGCAGCCGCCCTTTATCTTAAGCTCTCTTATAATCTTAAGCGCACTGTCTCTTAACATATGGTATTCCTTGTTGGTAAGTGTCTGTGAGGGGCAGACAACTATGGAATCACCGGTATGTATGCCGACAGGGTCTATATTTTCCATATTACAGATGGTAATAGCAGTGTCATTGGCATCACGCATTACCTCATATTCTATCTCCTTATAACCCTTTATACTCTTTTCCACCAACACCTGATGAACCGGTGAAAGCATAAGGGCATTTTTCATTATCTCTCTGAATTCTTCTTCGTCCTTCGCAAATCCTCCTCCGGTACCGCCGAGAGTATATGCAGGTCTTAGAATAATCGGATATCCAATCTTTTTGGCCGCTTCAAGCCCCTCCTCCATAGAATTGGCTATAAGTGAAGGAAGCACCGGTTCACCAAGCTTTTCACAAAGCTCCTTGAATAACTCCCTGTCCTCTGCTCTTTCTATACTTTCGCTGCTTGTTCCAAGAAGCTCGACATTACATTCCCTTAAAACGCCTTTCTTCTCTAACTGCATGGCAAGGTTAAGTCCTGTCTGTCCGCCTAAGCTTGGAACGATAGCATCCGGTCTTTCGTAACGTATTATCTTTGCCATATATTCAAGTGTCAAAGGCTCCATATATACTCTGTCCGCTATGGCAGGATCAGTCATAATAGTCGCAGGATTGGAGTTACAAAGGATAACCTCGTAGCCTTCTTCCTTAAGTGCAAGGCAGGCCTGTGTTCCCGCATAGTCAAACTCTGCTGCCTGACCTATAACAATCGGTCCGGAGCCTATAACAAGTATCTTTTTTATATCCGTTCTCTTAGACATTTTTTGTCCTCCTAATTCATTGTATGTCATATATCAAATGACAACAAATCATCTAAACGTAAATATTTTAATTTATGTATTTATATCTATCTTTCCTCGATAAGCTTTATAAACTCATCAAAGAGATATGAGCTGTCCTGAGGTCCCGGTGCACTTTCCGGATGATACTGCACCGAAAAGACCTTGTCCTTTACGCAGCTTGCACCCTCTATGGTATCATCAAGTATATTTATATGTGTCGCCTCAAGTTCAGTATTTTTAAGGCTTTCCGCATCCACCGCAAAGGAATGATTTTGTGAAGTAATCTCAATCTTTCCAGTGATAAGATTCTTAACCGGATGATTACCACCTCTGTGTCCGAACTTGAGCTTGTAGGTTTTTGCTCCGTACGAAAGACTTATAATCTGATGTCCGAGACATATTCCGAAAATCGGATATTTACCTCTAAGCTTTTTTATATTATCAGTAACCTCCGGCACATCTGTCGGATCTCCCGGTCCGTTTGAAATAAATACTCCATCAGGATTTAATTCTATTATATCCTCTGCCGGTGTGTTCCACGGAACTATGGTTACATTACATTTTCTGTTATTTAAGGAACGAATGATATTTTGCTTGATTCCGCAATCGATTGCAACGATATGATATCTTGCATCAAATACATTTGAACGCCACTTACTTTTGCAGCTTACAAGCTTAACCGCATCATGCTCGTAAGGGTTTTCCCCGATTATTTTTAACCCCTCTTCCACGGAGGTATTTAATCCTGTTATAAGCACTCTCCTTGAACCAAGGTCTCTTATGGAACGTGTAAGCTTCCTTGTATCAATACCGGAAATGCCTGTTATATGGTACTTTTTCATAATCTCAGAAAGGGTTCTCTTACTTCTGAAATTAGACGGAAAGTCATTATACTCTCTTACTATAAGGCCACCAATCGTTGGTATATCAGTCTCATAATCATCATTCGCAATTCCGTAATTACCGATAAGCGGATAGGTCATAACCACCGACTGATATGTATAGGACGGATCGGAAATAATCTCCTGATATCCAACCATGGAGGTATTAAAAACAATCTCCGTCACCTTATCAGAGGTATCACCAAAAGCATATCCGTAATATTCGCTTCCATCTTCAAGAATTAACTTTCTGTCAAACTCTTTTCGTTCCATCTTTTTCACCTTCTATTTCATTAATTAATCAGCCACCGCCATGTAAAGAATCATCTGGGCGGTTTCAACCATTGTATTTCCGGAGTCCATGCTGCATTTTTGTATATAGTGATATGCCTCCGGCTCTGTCATATTGTTACGCTCCATCAAAAGAAGCTTTGCATTGTTGACATAGTTTTTGCCGTGCTCTCCTCTTTTCCTACCCTTTTGCTCCTCGATTTTCTTTTTAATCTTCCTGTTTTGCTGTTCCATAAGCATATTAACCGTATTGACTATATCAGACGGTTTACAGGGCATAACAACCGTAAATGCCCCTTCGGGACATCGCGAAAGCTTCTCCCTTTTTGTCATAAGCAAAAGAGCAAAGTTATCGGGAAGATATGATATAAGCTCAGAGGAATGCATATCCGGAAATGTATGTCCGCATATAACTACTCCCGATTCGAGCTGATTTACATTTGATAAAACCGTTGCAGCAGCGCTGCATATAGCAAAGGTTTCCAAACCATATCTTCCTAACAGGTCACTTATTTTCTTCGAATCATTCAGTTTAGGCAATGCAATAATAATACTGCCCATCTATTTTAACTCCTCATGCAATCCTTAAATTCTGTACAGATACTTCTGAAGCTCCCAATCTGAAACCTGACTCATATATTCATCCCACTCATTTTCCTTGGATACGGCATACTTTTCTACAAAGTCTGCTCCGAGGGCATCCTTGGCAACACTGCTTTCTTTAAACAGCTTAACTGCCTCAAGCAGATTTGAAGGCAAGTCTTCCTTTGAAAGACTTTCATCAGGTACAAGCTTTTCATCAATACCTTTAAGACCTGCATTTATAAACATAGCAAATGCAAGATAAGGATTTGCTGATGGGTCAGCAAATGAAAACTCAAGCTTCACATCCTCTCCCTTTCTGCTGTGAAGCTTAGGTACATTATTGAACTCTCTCTTATATGAATTAACAATAGGATTAGTTATGGCGCACATTTCCTTAGCATATTTCATAACTCCGCCTGCAAACCATGCACCCGGATTATCTTTATCGCCACCTGCATAATCCTTAAGAATATTTCTGTCATCTTTATATACCGATATATTAAGATGCATACCTGAGCCTGCCTGATTCTGACGAGGTTTAGGCATAAATGTGGCATGAAGTCCAAAGGTCTTAGCAACTGAACGTACCGAGGACTTAAATGTAATCAAATCATCAGCCATGCTAAGAGGAGTTCCCTCCTCAAAGTCTATCTCATGCTGTGCAGATGCACTTTCATGATATGAGGAGTTTATGTTAAAGCCCATTTCCTCAAGCATGAGAACCATATTTCTTCTCGCATTTTCACCAAGGTCAACAGGTCCGACATCCATAAGACCTGCATGCTCATGTGAAACGGTTGTCGGCTGTCCGTTCTCATCTGTATGGAATAGGAAAAATTCGCACTCAGGATTGATATAAAAATCATAGCCCTTTTCACGAGCCTTACTTATGGTGTTTTTAAGAATAGTTCGCGGGCTGAAATCAATTTCGTTACCATTACCGTCGCATACATCACATATAAACCTAGCGACCCTGCTTTGCTGTGGTCTCCAAGGAAGAATAGCAAATTTATTAAGATCCGGACGCAGATACAACTCATCCTCATATATCTTAAATATCTTTTCATTTTCAAAGGCATACTGATTATCCAATACCTTCTCAAGCTTACGCGATGTTACCGCAACATTCTTTAGGTTGCCCAGCGGATCAGTAAACTGAAGCCTGATAAACTCAATATCCTCTTCCTCAATCAAATCTAATATTTCCTGTTTCGTACGCATAATATCTCCTTTCCATATTACACCTCGCAAGCCCGCACCTTAGGTGCTCTATTGTCTGCTTCGCAGACTGCTTGCTCGTCCATTCGCAGCGAAAAGTAAATGTCTGCTTCGCAGCCGCTTCCTTTTCGCTTTTGCTCATTACAAGTTCGTGTAACCCATAAGGGATTCATCGACCTCTCGTGCAGCGGCTCTTCCTTCTGCGATTGCCCATACAACAAGCGACTGTCCTCTGTGCATGTCACCTGCAGTATAAATCTTATCTTTGCTTGTCTTGTATGAGCCTGCGGCGGTCTTGACATTTGTTCGTCCATCACATTCTACACCAAAACCCTCGGTCACGTAAAGTTCACTTCCTAAAAATCCTGCTGCAATTAATAAAAGCTCACAAGGAAGCTCCTTCTCACTTCCCTCCACGGGAACCATATTATATCTTCCTGCCTTTTTATCAAAAACAGATTTAAGTTCAACTGTCTTAACAGCTTTAAGTTTACCCTTATTATCTTTTATAAATTCCGAAACGGTTGTGCAGTAAAGTCTCGGATCATGACCGAATTTATATATAGCCTCCTCCTGACCATAGTCCGTCTTGCAAACCCTCGGCCATTCTGGCCACGGATTACTTTCGGTACGTGTATCCGGTGCTTTTGGCATCATCTCTAACTGGATAACACTCTTTGCGCCAAGTCGTATAGATGTTCCCACACAGTCATTTCCGGTATCTCCACCGCCTATTACTATGACATTTTTATCCTTTGCAAGCTCATAAGGATATTTCTTAAAATCGCTGTCAAGCAGACTCTTGGTTACCTGCTTTAGGAAATCAACCGCAAAATATATCCCCTCTGCATCTCTGCCCGGAGCATTTATATTACGTGGATTTGAAGCACCGCAGGCAAGGATAACCCTGTCATACTTCTTCTCAAGTTCGGAAGGCTTTATATCAACACCTACATTTGCATTGCATATAAATTCAATGCCTGCCTCTTCCATTAATTTTATTCTTCTGTCTATAATCTTTTTATCAAGCTTCATATTTGGGATACCGTATCTAAGTAGTCCGCCTACCCTGTCACTTCTTTCATATACAGTGACTTTATGTCCTCTCTTATTAAGAAGCTGTGCTGCCGCAAGTCCCGAAGGTCCGCTTCCTACTATGGCAACTGTCTTTCCGGTTCTTACCGAAGGTGCAGCTTCTTCCACCAATCCATTTTCATAAGCATATTCTATAACCGAACGTTCATTTTCCTTAGTCGATACAGGCTTGGTATGAAGTCCGCAGGTGCAAGCCGCCTCACAAAGTGCAGGGCATACCCTTGAAGTAAATTCAGGAAAGCTGTGAGTCTTTGCAAGCCTTTTATAAGCCTCCTCCCAGTTACCCTGATATACCATATCGTTCATCTCCGGAACGAGGTTATGAAGCGGACATCCTGATGCCATACCGGATATCATAACTCCCGCCTGACAAAACGGCACACCGCAATCCATACATCTTCCTGCCTGCTTGCACTGTTCCTCGGAAAGAAGAAGCTTGTGGAATTCTTCAAAATTAGCTATACGCTCTTTTTCTGTAACCACAGGTCCGTCAACTCTTTCAAAATCCATAAATCCTGTTGCTTTACCCATATTCTTATCCTCCTTCCTAATTCATAAACTCAGAAAAGGCTTCTATCTGTGCCTTTTCCCTGCTAAGTCCCTGTTCCTCATACTTAGCGGTAAGTCTTAACATCTGTTTATAATCACCTGCTATAATCTTTTTAAATTTAGGAATGTAATCATCAAAATTATCTATTATATCCTGACCTTTCTTTGAACCCGTTGCCTTAACGTGCTCTTCAATCAAGGCCTTAAGCTCCTCACGGTCAATCTTACTGTCAAGCTTTTCGGTTATAACAAGTTGCTTATTTAAATTCTTATACAGGCTGTTATGCTCATCCAAAACATATGCCACTCCGCCGCTCATACCTGCGGCAAAGTTCTTTCCGGTAGGACCTAAGATTACCGCAACACCGCCTGTCATATATTCACAGCCGTGCTCACCGACACCCTCAACTACGGTAGTTGCACCGGAGTTTCTTACGCAAAATCTCTCGCCTGCCATACCTGCTATAAATGCCTTTCCTGATGTTGCACCGTAAAGTGCTACATTTCCGATAATGATATTTTCCTCTGAATTGTAAGCTGCCTCCTTAGGGGCTTTTACGATAAGCTTTCCACCCGATAATCCCTTACCGAAATAATCGTTGCTGTCACCGGTAAGGTTAATCGTAAGTCCCTTAGGGATAAATGCACCGAAGCTTTGACCGCCTGCGCCCTTACAATCTAAAACTATGGTATCATCATCAAGTCCGTCCGGATGATTTCTTGTAATCTCTGCGCCGATAAGCGTACCAAAGGTTCTGTCGATATTGGAAAGCCTGGTTTCAAGCTTTATGTTTGTTCCCTTTTTAATTGCTGTCTGAAGCTTCTTATCAAGCAGAAGCTTTTCATCCTTTGTATCCTCAAGCTTAAAGTCATATGCCTTATTGGCATGGAAGGTCATAAGCTCATGATCTATATCCGAAAGATTAACTATAATCTTGCTTAAATCAATCTTCTCCTCCTTCTCACTTAGATTTTCCTTTTTCTTAAGAAGGTCTGTTCTTCCGACCATTTCATCTATGGTTCTTACACCGAGCTTAGCCATGTATTCTCTAAGCTCTCTTGCTATAAATCTCATAAAGTTTTCAACATACTCTGCCTTGCCGATAAATCTCTCACGAAGCTTTGGATTCTGAGTAGCGATACCCATAGGGCAGGTATCCAGATTACAAACCCTCATCATAACACAGCCAAGAGTTACAAGCGGTGCTGTTGCAATCTGCCGGAAAGCGGACGAAAAAAAGCCCGCATTTTCGGCCTCTTTGGCGCTTGATATTCTCCTTTTCCTGCGGTACAATAGCACGGCTGTTTAAGGAGTGATAGAATATGACTGAACTGTTGTCGCTGTCCATCGCCATGTTTGCCGGACTCATGATGACCCGCGTGATGAACCGCTGGCATCTGCCGGATGTGACGGCGTATCTGATCGCCGGTCTTCTGATCGGCCCCTGTTTTGTGGGCGCGCTGGGCGTGCCCGGCCTCGGCTTTTCCAGCTATGAGGAGCTGGACGGCCTGGGCCTGATC
>CADCDW010000033.1 GCA_902800325.1 uncultured Lachnospiraceae bacterium | reverse complement strand
GATTTTATGAAAAAAATGAGAAAGGATAATAAGGGTTTTACTCTTGTTGAATTAATTGTAGTTATTGTTATTCTTGCTATTTTGGCAGCTATCCTTGTACCGGCTTTACTTGGTTATATTGATAGAGCAAAAGAGCAGCAGATAGTTCTTAATGCAAAGAGTGCTCTTACCGCTGCACAGGCAGAGATGTCAAATCAGTATGCAAAAGGTAATGCACCTGCTGATATTAACAAGCAGTCAGTGTTAGATACAGCAGATGTTCCGACCGAATGTACTGAGTTGGTTATAGCTTGTAAGGCTGCTTATAATTCAAAAAATGTTACACATGACGCATATACTATAAATTATGTTAAATATACCGAAAACGGAAAGACTATAATATATAATGGTACGTCATGGGATAAGGACAATAGCAAGCCTGACAATGCATCAGGTGATATTCAGATTAAACCGATACAAAATAATACTAATACTAATCCAAATCCATAATTATAAAAAAGCTGCGATTTAATCGCAGCTTTTTTTATTGCTTTTCAAGTGCATTCGCAATACATGTCATTCTTTCATTCAAAATATGATAAACAACCTTGTTCTCCCAGGGTAAATCAATTAAATAGTTTTTATTATCTCTATCAAGCTTTTCCAATATTTTTTCAAATTCCTTTGGAACGGTATGTTTGAGTATTCCGAAGTTGCAAGGGATATATCGGCGTTGGCCCGGTTTCCCTGAATCTGAATCGGAATCATTTACCGGATTATCATTTTTTGAAGAATCAACTGTAACCTGCCTGTAGGTTATTTTTCCGTAAGGACCGGTTTCTTTAATAAAGGTTTTTGTTACCTTTGGCTCATTTAATATAATTATTCCGTTTTCTTCATGATATTCAAGTTTATCATCAGGGAAGAGAAGCACCTTGTTATCCAGGTAATATCGCCATACATATTTTTGGACACGTTCAAAGGATATCGGATAATCAAGCTCCTTATGTATATATGAAACAGGAAAACTCATATCGGCAAGTCTTCTTATAGCCGCACCGCAGGCATTTTCAAAAACCATGTCATGAAGTGCATTGTTAAAATAAGTTGAGTTGTTCATTTTTATTCCTTTTTAAATTGACTGTTAATTAATAATTTGATAGATTATTTTCAAAAGAATTGTGGTTGTGCTTATTTCACTACCGAAGGTCTTAACATATGCGGTATACTATGTTTTTGTTTATGATAGCATATAAATATCATATACCATTTTAGAGCATTTTAACAAAAAATCCACCCTTGAAGATTTTACCTAAGAATGATATAATAACTAAGATTGTATTAAGACAAAACCGAGACTTCTGAAAATGGTATTTTAAGAGTTGTTTTAAAGTGACATTTTCAGTTGTTTCGGAGTCTTAATTCAAAATAAATTTCAAGGAGAATATACAAATGTTTAAGAAGTTTGAGATGGAACTTGCAGGCAGAACACTCCGTGTAGACGTTGGACGTGTTGCTAAGCAGGCTAATGGTGCTGCGCTTATGCACTATGGTGATACTGTTGTTTTATCAACCGCAACAGCATCAGAGAAGCCAAGAGAGGGAATTGATTTCTTCCCGCTTTCAGTTGAGTATGAGGAAAAGCTTTATGCAGTAGGAAAGATCCCGGGTGGATTCAATAAAAGAGAAGGTAAGGCAAGTGAGAATGCCATCCTTACATCAAGAGTTATCGACCGTCCTATGAGACCTCTTTTCCCAAAGGATTACAGAAATGATGTTACACTTAACAATATGGTTATGTCAGTTGATCCTGAGTGTTCACCTGAACTTACAGCTATGCTTGGTTCAGCTATAGCAGTTGCTATATCAGATATCCCGTTTGACGGACCTTGTGCAACTACTCAGGTTGGAATGATAGATGGCGAGTTTATATTTAATCCAAACTCAGCTCAGAATCTTGTATCAGATCTTAAGCTTACTGTTGCTTCAACAAGAGACAAGGTTATTATGATTGAGGCAGGAGCAAATGAGATTCCTGAGGCAAAGATGATCGAAGCTATCTATGCTGCACATGAGTTAAATCAGAAGGTTATCGCATTTATCGATCAGATAGTTGCAGAGTGCGGTAAAGCTAAGCATGAATATACAAGCTGTGCTGTTCCTGAGGAATTATTTGCGGCTATTAAAGAACTTGTTCCTCCGGAAGCTATGGAGGAAGCGGTATTTACTGACGAAAAGCAGGTTAGAGAAGAAAATATAAGACAGATTAAGGACAAGCTTACTGAGGCGTTTGCTGAGAATGAAGAATGGCTTGCAGTTTTGGATGAGGCTGTATATCAGTACCAGAAGAAGACAGTTCGTAAGATGATTCTTAAGGATCATAAGAGACCTGATGGCAGAGAGATTACTCAGATCAGACCTCTTGCAGCAGAAGTTGACATAATTCCAAGAGTTCATGGTTCAGCCATGTTTACAAGAGGACAGACTCAGATTTGTAATGTTGTAACTTTAGCTCCTTTATCAGAAGCACAGAAGTTAGATGGTCTTGATGAGAACGTTGTATCAAAGAGATATATGCATCATTATAATTTCCCTTCATACTCTGTTGGTGAGACAAAACCTTCCAGAGGACCGGGACGTCGTGAGATAGGACATGGAGCGCTTGCAGAAAGAGCACTTCTTCCTGTACTTCCAAGTGAGGAGGAGTTCCCATATGCAATCCGTTCCGTATCAGAGACCTTTGAGTCAAACGGATCAACATCCATGGGTTCAACATGTGCATCATGTATGTCACTTATGGCTGCCGGTGTACCTATAAAGAAAATGGTTGCAGGTATTTCATGTGGCCTTGTTACCGGAGAAACTGATGATGATTATATCCTTTTAACCGATATCCAGGGTCTTGAGGACTTCTTCGGAGATATGGACTTTAAGGTAACAGGAACTACCGAAGGTATAACAGCTATTCAGATGGATATTAAGATTCATGGTCTTACAAGAACTATTGTTGAAGGTGCAATTGCAAGATGTCGTGAGGCAAGATTATTTATTATGGATAATTGTATGAAGCCTGCTATATCAGCTCCGCGTGATACTGTAAGTGAGTTTGCACCTAAGATTGTTCAGCTTACTGTAGATCCTGAGAAGATTGGTGAAGTCATTGGTCAGCGCGGAAAGACTATCAATGCGATTATTGAAGAGACGGGTGTTAAGATAGATATAGATGATGACGGAAGAGTTTCTGTATGTGGTGTAGAACAGGCAGGAATCGATAAGGCTGTTAAGATTATACATTCTATAGTTGATCCGATTGAGGTTGGCAAGACATATGACGGTAAGGTTGTAAGAATAATGAATTTTGGCGCCTTTGTTGAGCTTTCACCTAACAAAGACGGTCTTATCCATATCTCAAAACTTTCAGACCAAAGAGTGGCAAAAGTAGAGGATGTTGTAAATATCGGTGATGAGGTAAGAGTAAAGGTTCTTGATATCGACAGAATGGGTAAGATAAGTCTTAGCCTTAAAGATGCGGAATAATAAAAAATTAAATATGTTTTAATAGTTTATGACGGCTTTAGAGTTTGTGATAAAGCCGTCATAAATTGAATATGAACAAAATTAATGTATATGGGAGGATAAAGTATGAGATTTGGTTATTTTGATGAAGCTAATAAGGAGTATGTTATAGATAAACCTGATACTCCGGCACCTTGGGCCAACTATCTTGGATCACCGGAATACGGCGCTATAATATCCAATAATGCGGGTGGTTACAGTTTTGTGAAATCCGGTGCTAACGGAAGAATAATAAGATATGTATTTAATAATTTTGATCAGCCGGGAAGATATATCTACATAAGAGATAATAAAACTAAGGATTATTGGTCAGCATCATGGCAGCCTGTCGGTAAACCCCTTGATGTATATAAAAGTGAGTGCCATCATGGTACAGGTTATACCAATATAAAGGCTTCTTATGAAGGTATAGATTCAGAGGCGCTTTATTATGTTCCTCTTGATAAGACTCATGAGGTATGGAAGGTTAAGGTTACCAATAATTCAAATGAGGAAAAAGACCTTTCGGTGTTTGGATACTGCGAATTTACCAATGACAATAATTATGAGCAGGACCAGGTAAACCTTCAGTATACATTATTTATTACTAAAACATATTTTGTAAACAACAGAATAAAGCAGGTTATTAATGAAAATGTAACGAAGAGTGCTGTAAATGACAGCAAGGTTGTAAACAGAGTATTTGGACTCGTAGGCGCTGATGTTGCAAGCTACTGTGGCGACAAGGAAGAATTCTTAGGAAGATATCATTCTTATGCCAATCCGGTTGGCGTTGAAAACGGTAACTGTGGTAACAAGCTTAATTATAATATAAATGCCTGTGGCGCACTTGAGACAAAACTTATTTTAAAGCCGGGAGAGTCAAAGGAATTTGCGTTTATCCTTGGAATGAAGAGTGATAGTGAGGCTGATGAAATAATGGCTGCTTATAATGATGTGGCTAAAAAATCAGTAGAGGAGATAGCCGAGTTAAAAGAATATTGGCATAGTAAACTTAATCATCTTCAGGTTAAGACTCCGAGTGAAGCTTTCAATGCTATGATAAATACATGGAATGCATATCAGTGCTTTATGACATTTATATGGTCAAGAGCAGCTTCTTTCTCATATTGTGGTTTAAGAAATGGATATGGCTATAGAGATACTGTTCAGGATATACAGGGAGTTATACATCTGGCTCCTGAGATGGCTCTGGAAAAAATCAGATTTATGCTATCTGCGCAGGTTGACAATGGTGGAGGACTTCCGCTGGTTAAGTTTGATCACAATGCAGGTCATGAAGATACACCTGATGATGAGTCATATGTAAGAGCAACAGGTCATCCTGCATACAGGGCGGATGATGCGCTATGGCTTTTCCCGACTATATATAAATATATTGCAGAGACAGGCAATATTGACTTTATCGATGAGGTCATAGTATTTGCCAATGGCGGTGAAGGTACTGTTTATGAGCATTTAAAGAGAGCAATTGATTTTTCTATGAACAGGCTTGGCAATCATAATATGCCTGCAGGACTTCATGCGGACTGGAATGACTGTTTAAGACTTGGAAAGAAAGGTGAGTCTACATTTGTTGCCATGCAGCTTTATTATGCAATGACAGTTCTTAAGGGATTTGCAGAAATAAAGAAAGATACAGACTATATCAAGTATCTTGATGATATACAGACTGCACTCGGTACGATTCTTCAGGATAAGTGCTGGGATGAAGACAGATATGTTCGTGGATTTACTGAAGACGGACAGGTTATCGGTTCAAGAAATGATAAAGAGGCATCTATGTGGCTTAATCCTCAGTCATGGGCAGTTATAAGCGGACTTGCTTCCAAAGAGCAGGCTGAAAAGTCGCTTGAATCTGTACATAGCAGACTCAATACTCCTTATGGAGTAAAGCTTATGGATCCGCCATATATTGAGCATGCATTTGACGGAGCACTGATGCTTTTGTTCAATCCGGGAACTAAGGAAAACAGTGGTATATTCTCACAGACACAGGGGTGGATAATCCTTGCGGAGTCACTTATGGGTCACGGTAACAGAGCTTTTGAATATTTTACTGAAAGTTCACCTGCTGCCATGAATGATAAGGCTGAGATAAGAAAACTTGAGCCATACTGTCATGGACAGTTTACAGAAAGTAATGACAGTCCGTTTGCAGGACGTTCACATGTACATTGGCTTACCGGTACAGCATCGACTGTTATGGTTGGCTGTGTAGAAGGTATACTTGGTTTAAGACCTGATTTCTATGGAATAAAGATTGCTCCATCGATACCTTCAGAGTGGAAGAACTTTGAGATAAACAAGGATTACAGAGGTAAGAAACTTCATATTACAGTAAATAATCCTAACGGAGCAGAAAGCGGTTATAAAGAAGTAACATTAAATGGTAAGATTATGGACTCGGATTACATACCGTTTGACCAGCTTACTGATAACAATGAAATTATAATCAATATGTAATAATATAGTGAAGGGTGTCAAAAGGTAATTTTGACACCCTTCGTCATATTATGTATATTATACATTTTTACAAATAATCATAATTTTTATGCAATTTATAAAAAAAAGTACTGGATTTTTTGTTGAATATGCTGTATAATATGATTCATAAAGTTGATACATTATGGGTGTTCAATTTAAAAAAATAAGACTTTGGTAAGGATTTATGGGGAATCCGAGCCAAGGTCTTTTTTCTTATATTCATTTTTTGAATATTATTTAAATTTTAATGAAAGATATTACTATTATCGTATTATGAAAAATATATATCTTTAAATCGTCTTAAAAAAGAATAAAACATTACAAAGCTACCATAATATATTTATATTATTATGTGGAGGCTTTATTATGTATCAGGATAAGAGTAACGATGTTGAAAAATCAAACACATCTAATATAAGTGAAAAAAGATCGCAACTTATAGAAGATTATGGGCAGATAACACTTGCCAACAATAAGTACAGACAAAAGATACATCTTCTTAATATAATAGGAGAAATCGAAGGTCATGAAAACCTTGGATTAAATACAAAAACGAGTAAATATGAGCATATATTGCCGCAGCTTGCGGCGGTTGAGGACAATGAGAATATAGACGGACTAATGGTACTTTTAAATACTGTGGGAGGAGATGTGGAAGCCGGACTTGCTATAGCTGAAATGATTGCATCTTTAAGTAAACCCAAAGTATGTCTGGTTCTTGGCGGTGGACATTCTATAGGTGTTCCTCTTGCAGTATCCGGAGATGTGACATATATAGTTCCTACTGCAACCATGGTTGTGCATCCTATCAGATTTAATGATACTGTTCTGGGTGTAAAACAAAATTTTGAGTATATCGAGCGTATGCAGAGCAGGATAATTGATTTTACATCCAATCACAGTTCCATAAGTGAGGATGACTTTAAAGCACTTATGTTTAATACAACGGAGTTAACCAAAGATATAGGAACCATGCTTGTCGGAAAGGATGCAGTTGAAAAAGGAATAATTGACCGTGTAGGTGGAATAAATAGTGCGCTTAATTGCTTATATGACTTGATTAATGAGAAGAAAAATAGTAAAATAAATCAGTATGAGAACTATTAGGTGATTTATGAGGGCGTTTCTCATGGTCACGTCTGTGACATGGGGACGTTTCTCATTGTAAACCTTTAAAGTAGTTTATCCTACAAGCATACATAAGTGTGATAATGATGGACGTACATGTTTCACATATATGACAATGAGATACGTTCCATGTCACATTTTTATAGATAAGGAGTGTAATATATGGCAAGTACGGGAAGAAACGGGAGCAGCAGTCAAAACCGCAGAAAGACCGTAAATAACAGTAATAGAAGCAGAACTAATAACAGCAGAAGTAACAGCAATAGAAATTATAACAGAGGCAGTTCAGGAAGCAGTCGAAATAAAAGAGAATATGATCCTAGAAGAAATGAGATATATCTTTTTGTTTTTCTTGCAGCAACAGTATTTTTGCTGCTTAGCAATTTTGGATGGTGCGGACCGATAGGCAGGTTCTTTTCTAAAATAATGTTTGGTTTGTTTGGAACAGTCGCATACGTACTGCCGGTTTACATATTTTTTACAGCAGCATTTCTTTTGTCGAACGGTGCACAAAAGAGGCTTGTTAAAAGAGTAGTTTGTATATCTATATTTTTGATTGCGATTGCTTTTATCTGTCAGATGATAAATGAACTTGATACGGCTACTATGAAGTCTTTATATAATGCCGGGGCAAATGATAAGAAAGGCGGCGGAGCTATACTTGGCGGATTGCTCATACTTTTGTATAAGCTTATCGGCCTTACAGGCTCTATAATTGTTACTGCACTTCTTATAATCATTGGAATTATTGTTGTGTTGGATGTATCTATTATAGATGCACTTAAATACAAGCCTATTATAGATGAGGATGATTTTGATGATGAATTTGATTTTGAAGAACTTGATGATATAAGAAATAACAATCGTAATAATAATCAAAATGTCTTAAATAAAATTAAAGTTCTTGAGTCTGAAGAAGATAAAAAAGCTAAACGTAAAAAGAAAAACCGCATCGTAAAGGATGAAGAAATACATGAATTAAGACCAAGCGACAGGCTTGAACTTGACAGCAACGAATTTGAAAAAGCCAGGGATTTCTTTGATATACCTATGGCTACAGAGGCAAAGAATATAGATGAAAAAGAATTTGCCGATGAAACTTCAGTTACTGAATTAAAACCTGTGAAGCGCAGAAGGAAAAAGACTAAGGAGTCCAATCAGGAGATGCTTGAAGAAAGAGATGCCATAGCCGATGAACTATCGGATATCTCCGCTAAGCCGGCTGTAAATGACGATTTTGGTATAGATAAGCAGGTTGAGCCTAATAATAGTGGCACAGTAAAAAAAGCTCCTGTGAAGAAAGAAGAAACCGCCAAGACTCCGACTCAGAACAAGGCAGCTTCTGACAGCAAAAAAGAAAGCAGTATCATGGATATACCAAATGGCGATATGGTTATAGGAGGTGCCGAATATCAGTTTCCTCCACTTGATTTATTGAAAGCAGGAAAGGGTGGCGGAAAGAATAATGAAGCGGCTATAAGAGAGACAGCTCTTAAGCTTAAAAATACATTGGAGAACTTCGGAGTAAATGTAACAGTTACCGATTATAGCTGTGGACCGTCAGTTACAAGATATGAAATCCAACCTGAACAAGGCGTTAAGGTAAGTAAAATCGTTAACCTTGCAGATGATATAAAACTTAACCTTGCAGCTGCTGATATAAGAATTGAGGCACCTATACCGGGTAAAGCGGCTGTAGGTATAGAGGTTCCTAATAAAGAAAGTACAGCAGTAACATTCAGGGAATTGCTTGAATCGGAAGCATTTGCCAAGATGAAATCAAAGATAGCATTTGCGGTCGGCAAGGATATAAGCGGTCAGGTTATAGTTGCAGATATAGCCAAGATGCCGCATCTTCTTGTGGCAGGTGCTACAGGTTCGGGTAAATCTGTACTTATTAATTCTCTTATAATGAGTATTTTATATAAGGCAAAACCGGATGAAGTCAAGCTTATCATGGTAGATCCAAAACAGGTTGAACTTGGGGTTTATAACGGCATACCTCATTTGCTTATACCTGTTGTTACCGATCCTAAAAAAGCTGCCGGAGCACTTAACTGGGCTGTTATGGAGATGACCAACAGATATCAGCTTTTTGCCCAATATAATGTCCGTAATCTTGAAGGATATAATGAAAAGGTTAAAAATGTAACAGGTACAGAGGAAGGTGTGGAAGAATTGAAGAAACTTCCTCAGATAGTTGTTATCGTTGATGAGCTTGCAGACCTTATGATGGTTGCACATGGAGAAGTTGAAGACGCAATCGTTCGTCTTACACAGCTTGCAAGAGCGGCAGGTATACATCTTGTAATTGCAACACAGCGTCCGTCTGTAGATGTTATAACAGGTCTAATCAAGGCCAATGTACCGTCGCGTATAGCCATGACTGTGTCGTCAGGTACGGATTCGAGAACCATTATTGATATGAATGGTGCTGAAAAGCTTCTTGGTAAAGGTGATATGCTTTACTATCCGACAGGATATCCAAAACCTGTAAGAGTGCAGGGAGCATATCTTTCTGATGAAGAAATTGCCAATGTAACAGCATTTTTAAAGGAACAAAGCGGTGATGTAAAATATGATGAAAAGGTTTCTGCCGAGATAGACAGCTCAAAAACAGGAAGCGCTATGGCAGGTTCGTCGGGCGGCAGTGATGTAGATGAGTATTTTGTTGATGCCGGAAAGTTCATCATAGGTAAAGAAAAAGCCTCCATAGGCATGCTTCAGAGAGTATATAAGATCGGATTTAACAGAGCTGCAAGAATTATGGATCAGCTCGAAGAAGCAGGGGTTGTTGGTCCTGAGGAAGGAACAAAGCCAAGAAAGGTTCTTATGGTTATGGAAGAGTTTGAAAACTATGTTGAAAATAATCTTTAATCATATGGATATGAGCGGATTCATTAATTAAACGAATCATCTTATCAGATAAAGATTCGTTTTGCAAATAATATAAAAGGGAAATGGGAGACAGATATGACTGATATTGAAATAGCTCAGGCTGCAAAGCTTGAAAATATTAAAGATGTAGCTGCAAAGCTTGATATAGCTGAGGACGATCTTGAATTATACGGAAAGTACAAGGCTAAGCTTTCAGACGAGTATCTTGAAAAGATTAAAGATAATAAGGACGGAAAGCTTATACTTGTTACAGCAATAAATCCTACACCGGCAGGTGAAGGAAAAACTACCGTAACAGTCGGTCTTGGTCAGGCTATGTCTAAGCTTGGGAAAAAATCGATTATAGCACTAAGGGAACCGTCGCTTGGACCTTGCTTTGGTATAAAGGGAGGGGCAGCAGGAGGCGGATATTCACAGGTTGTACCTATGGAGGAATTAAATCTTCATTTTACAGGAGATTTTCATGCTATAACATCTGCCAATAATCTCCTTTGTGCTATGCTTGATAATCATATGCAACAGGGAAACTCGCTTCGTATAGATCCGAAGAGAATTGTAATAAAAAGATGCCTTGATATGAATGACAGAGCCTTAAGAAATATCGTTATCGGTATGGGCGGTAAGATGGATGGAGTGGTAAGGCAGGACGGATTTATTATAACCGTAGCATCAGAGGTTATGGCGATTCTTTGTCTTGCTTCAGATATAAATGATTTACATGACAGACTTGCAAAAATCATAGTTGCATATAATTATGACAATGAGCCTGTAACAGCTCTTGATTTAAAAGCTGTCGGAGCAATGACAGCACTTTTAAAAGATGCCATAAAACCAAATCTTATACAGACACTTGAGCATACACCGGCACTTGTTCATGGTGGTCCTTTTGCCAATATAGCACATGGTTGTAACTCTGTAAGAGCAACAAAGGCCGCTCTTAAGATGGCGGATTATGTTATAACTGAGGCAGGATTTGGTGCAGATCTCGGTGCAGAGAAATTTTTTGATATCAAATGTCGTATGACGGGACTTAAGCCGGATGCAGTTGTTCTTGTGGCTACTGTAAGGGCGTTAAAATATAATGGAGGTGTTCCAAAGGATGAGTTAAACAAGGAGAATCTTGATGCTCTTAAAAATGGAATAGTAAACCTTGAAAAACATATTGAAAACCTTCAAATGTATGGAGTACCTGTAGTTGTTACTTTAAACAGGTTTATATCAGATACGGATGCCGAGCTTTCTTTTGTTGAAGACTTTTGTAAGGAAAGAAACTGCGACTTTGCACTTGCCAATGTCTGGGAAAAAGGCGGTGAAGGAGGCGTTGAGCTTGCAAAGGCTGTTGTTTATACTATTGACAATAAGAAAAGTAATTTCAAATTATTATATGAGGATAATTTATCCATAAAAGAAAAAATAGAAACAGTAGCAACAAGGGTATATGGTGCAAGAGCCGTTACATACAGTGCTGAAGCTGCTAAAGCTATAGCTAAAATAGAATCTATGGGATTTTCCAATCTGCCTGTATGCATGGCAAAAAATCAGTATTCACTTTCGGATGATGCCAAAAAACTTGGCAGACCTACTGACTTTGATATAAATATCAGAGAAGTATATGTAAGCGCCGGTGCAGGTTTTGTAGTAGCTATAACAGGTACAATTATGACGATGCCGGGACTCCCTAAGGTTCCTGCGGCAGAAAGAATATTCGTTGACGAAGATGGTGTAATTAACGGACTGTTTTAAAAACGGTTATATTATCAGTGATAATAACGGATTGATTAAAATATATGAAGATTCGGAATGTTAAACAATCGATTGATTTAACATTCCGAATCAGCAAGAGATAAACAAGGAGGAAAACATGGCACAGATAATTGACGGAAAGCTTATTTCCAAGCAGATTAAGGATGAATTAAAGGAAAAGGTTGCTAAGCTTAAGGAAGAAGGAACAGAGATTTGTCTGGCTGTTATTCAGGTTGGAAATGACCCTGCTTCAACAGTATATGTCGGCAATAAAAAGAAAGCCTGCGAGTATATAGGCATTAAATCCCTTGCATATGAGCTGCCGGAAGAGACAACTGAGGAAGAACTTTTGGGTATTATTGATAAGCTTAATAATGATGATACGGTAAATGGTATACTTGTTCAGCTTCCGGTTCCCAAACATATAAACGATGAAAGAATAATAAATGCTATATCACCGCTTAAGGACGTTGACGGGTTTTCTCCTGCAAGTGTAGGTGCGCTGAGTATAGGACAAAAAGGTTTCCTGTCCTGTACACCGGCAGGTATAATCCAGTTACTGAAACGTTCTGATATAGACATAGAAGGTAAGGAATGTGTAGTTGTCGGCAGAAGTAATATAGTCGGAAAACCTATGGCTATGCTTTTGCTCAGAGAAAATGGTACGGTAACTGTTTGTCATTCAAGAACAAAGAATCTTAAAGAAGTATGTAAACGTGCAGACATACTTATCGCTGCTGTAGGTAAGCCAAAGATGATAGATGATACTTATGTTAAAGCCGGAGCAGTTGTTATAGATGTAGGTATACATAGAAATGAAAACGGTAAGCTATGCGGTGATGTTGATTTTGAAAAGGTTGAACCTGTATGTAGCGCTATTACGCCTGTACCGGGTGGTGTAGGTCCTATGACCATAGCGATGCTTATGAACAATTGTGTAGAAGCGGGAATGAATAAATAATGAATATACTTATGGTATCACTCGGATGTGATAAAAATCTGTGTGACAGTGAAACTATGATGGGCATATTAAGTGCAAACAATTATAATCTGACCAATGAGGAAGATGAAGCGGATGCAGTTATAATCAATACCTGTTCCTTTATAAAGGATGCCATGGAGGAAAGTATAAATACAATACTTGAAATGGCGAAACTTAAAGAAAACAGATTGAAATATATCATCGTAGCAGGATGTCTGGCTGAAAGATATAAAAATGAAATATTTGATGAAATACCTGAGATTGATGCCTGCGTCGGAACTACAAGCTTTGACAGGATTGTTGAGGTTATAAAAAAGCTTGAAGAGGTAAACGATAAGGCAGATGTGGAAGCAGGTATGTGTAAAAACGCAGGTGCCAAAACAGGTACAGACGCAAAAACAGCTACAAGTACAGAAACAGGTATAAGTACAGGAACAGATTCAGAAATAGAATCAGGTTTGGATTCGGCTATAAAGCTTGTAAAAAGTAATAAGGTGGTTGCGTATGACAGCATAGACAGACTTGCAACTTCAAAGTATCACAAGGCTATAACCTCAGGCACATTTATGGGATATCTTAAGATAGCGGAAGGTTGTGATAAGCGATGTACATATTGTGCAATTCCGCTGATGAGAGGAAGATACAGAAGTGTGCCGATGGAAAAGCTTCTTGATGAAGCTTCATATATGGCTGAAAACGGCATAAAAGAACTGGTGCTTGTGGCTCAGGAAACAACCTGCTATGGTAAAGATATATATGGAAAAAAGTGTCTTCACGAACTCATACATAAACTTGCAGGTATAGAAGGTATAGAATGGATAAGGGTTATGTATTGTTATCCTGAAGAGATATATGATGAGCTTATAGAGGCATTTAAAGACGAACCTAAGCTTGTACATTATATTGATATGCCGCTTCAACATTCGGAGGATAACATACTTCGAAGAATGGGCAGAAGAACAGATAGGAAATCTGTTATAGAAGTAATAGAAAAACTAAGAAAAGCAGTTCCTGATATAGCAATTAGGACATCTCTTATAGCCGGTTTTCCGGGAGAAACCGAGGAAGAACATCAAAGTCTTTTAGAGTTTTTAGATGAGATGGAGCTTGACAGGGTCGGGGTATTTACTTATTCAAGAGAAGAAGGAACTCCGGCGGCCGGTTTTGATAATCAGATAGATGAAAAAACAGCTGAAAAGTGGCGTGACGAGATTATGGAGCTTTGTCAGGAGATTTCTTTAGATAAAAATGAACTGATGATAGGAAATACATATAAGGTAATAATAGAAGGCTACTCTCCGGATGATGATGTGTATGTAGGTAGAACATATAAGGATGCACCGGGGGTTGACGGCCTGGTATTTGTAAATTGTGATTATGAGCTGATGTCAGGTGATATCGTGGATGTTATAATTACTGAAGCCGGTCCATATGACCTGATAGGTGAAGTTAAGGAGAATTAAAAAATATGAATTTACCAAACAAACTAACGATTTTAAGAGTAATACTTATTCCATTTTTTCTGGTTGCACTTATGGTCAGCTGTATACCGGGTGGTAAATGGATAGCGCTTTGCATTTTCTGTGTAGCGGCCATAACTGATACACTTGATGGACAAATTGCAAGAAAATATAATCTTATAACTAATTTTGGTAAGTTTATGGATCCGCTTGCGGATAAGCTTCTTGTATGTTCAGCTATGATAGCGCTTATAGAACTTGACAGAATACCGGCATGGGTTGTGATAATAATAATATCGAGAGAATTTATTATAAGTGGTTTCAGACTTATAGCCGCTGATAAAGGTATAGTTATCGCAGCAGGATGGTGGGGTAAGGTAAAAACCGTTGTCCAGATGTTTATGATTATTATACTTATATGTGATTTTGGAGGATGTACCGTATGGGTTATAGAGCAGGTTTTTATATATGCAGCTCTTGCACTTACGATTATTTCTCTTATAGATTATCTTGCTAAAAATAAAGATGTTCTTAAGGATTAGTCACCAATAAAGATGTTCTTAAGGATTAGTCACCAATAAAGATGTTCTTAAGGATTAGTCGCAAAATAAGGATATTCTTATGGATTAGTCGCCAATAAAGGTTAGATAATAGGTTATTGGAGGGAAAATATGAAATTAAATGAACTGTTAAAATTTAATGATATAGTTATCCAGTGCCATGACAATCCCGATGCAGATGCACTTGCGTCCGGATATGCACTTTTTTGGTATTTAAACAAGATGGGAAAGCAATCCAGATTTATATATCGCGGAAAAAATAAGATACAGAAGAGTAATCTTATGATTATGGTGGAAGAACTTGAGATACCTGTCAGTTATGAACCTGATTTTGATTATGTACCGGAGCTTCTGGTTACTGTGGACTGCCAGTACGGACAAAAAAATGTTACCTATACTGAGGCAAAAAATGTTGCAGTAATAGATCATCACCAGCTTACAGTTGATGTAACCGAGCTTTCCGAGATAAGAAGCAATATCGGAAGCTGTGCAACTATCATATGGGATATGATTCGTGATGAAGGTTTAAGTGTTGATGATAACAAGCTTTTATCAACAGCACTTTATTATGGACTTTATACAGATACCAATAGATTATCCGAGATATCACACCCGCTTGACAGAGATATGCAGGATATGCTTATCATCAATAAGAGTCTGGTAACCAGAATGAGTAACTCCAATATATCTTTGGAGGAATTAAAGATTACAGGTAAAGCAATTTTGGGCTTTGAATATTTTAGCAACAATAAAGTTCTTGTCATACAGGCAGAACAATGTGATCCTAATATACTTGGTGTAATAAGTGATTTTTCAATGGAAACAGCGGAAGTGGATATATGTCTTGCGTATTATGTTAGTCCTGCCGAGATAAAATTTTCGGTAAGAAGCTGCATAAAGGAAGTACATGCAAATGAACTTGCAGATTTCCTTGCACAGGGAATCGGTGGCGGCGGAGGACATCTGTATAAAGCTGGAGGAAGTATCCGTCCGGAGAAGCTTGACACTTCCGGTGAAAAAGATATACAAATAATCATAAGACAGATATTTAAAGAAAGAATTACAGCATATTTTGAAAAATATGAAATAATATATGCAAAAGATACTGTTTTGGATATGGCTGATATGATAAAGTATGAAAAACAGGCGCAGGAACTTGGCTATCTTAAGATATCAGATGTATTTCCTTTAAATACAATAGTTGAGATACGTACACTTGAAGGCGATGTAAATATAAGAGTTGAGGATGATAAATATCTTATGGTTGGTATCGAAGGAGAAATATATCCGATTACTTCAGATAAGCTCGAAAAAAGCTATAAAAAGACCGGAAAACCGTATCAAAGAAGCTTTGAATATCAGCCTTCCATAAAAGATATGTTTACCGGTGAAAGAAAAGAAGTGATGCCTTATGCAATGGGCGTTATAAGCACAGGAAAATCATTTATATATGCCAGACCGCTCACCCGTTATGTAAAACTTTTTACGTCATGGGATGATGAAAAATATTACTCGGGAAAACCGGGTGATTACATAGCTGTGCGTGAGGATGATGAGCATGATATATATATAATAAAAGAAAGATTATTTAATCAGTTGTATAAGGAAGTATAAAATGAGGGGACGGTTCTTGTTATCATATTTAAAGATATAAGCAAAGCGTTAAGCTGGTAGCGGGCTTTGCGTACACCTTAATATGTGAAAACGAGAACCGTCCCCATATCACATTATTTATTTTATTCCGTATATTGATTTTTCTTCATCAGTCAGCTCGCTTCCCTGGAGGATATCTCTGCCTTTTTCTATAAGCTCAAAAAGAGTATAATGTTTATAATATCCGATACGATTTTCACCGCTTTGAATATACGAAACAGTATAGAATCTGTCGGTTGTTTTGTTGTAACCAAGGCAGTTTTCAATACAGGTTGTTTCGATCATACTGTCTAAATCTATAATATCAGTAAGCATTCCCATTTGAATAAATAAAAGTCCATTATCATAATCAATGTAGAAGTCTGATTTATATGTAGCATTGGAATATGTTGAAATGTCGGATATGCCTATGAGGCTGCCGGTTGCTGCATCATATCTATAAAGCTTTCCGTTGTTATAAGCTACCAAAAGTTCGTTTGTTTTTGATTCTTTGTTATTATAAAATGTCAAGCCAAGTGTATCAACTCCGGGACAGGTAATTTGGTGTTTGATTTCACCATTATCGTTCATAATGTATATTGTGGTTTGGTCGGATATGGCATATTCTTTGCCGTTTTCCGAGGCGGTAAATATATATGATGAGGAATACTGTTTATCTATATCTACAGATTTAACTGAAGAGGAGTTGGTATCAATTATGTAGTCTGTATCATTCATAATATATATTTTACCTGTTTTTTCAATATATATTGGGGCTTCAAAACCCGGATAATACTGGTCGGGTAATGGGTATGCTGAAGTTGATTTACTTTCCAAATCGTATAATGCAATAGCATATTTATTATTTTTATATAAATAATATATAAGTTTTCCCGACTTTAAACTGCATGCATATGAAGCAGGTAAATATGAATCAGGCATGTCAATTTCGGCTTTGTTCATATTGGACAGATCAATTACAATAAGCTTCCCGGTTGAAGAATCAGAAAATGATATATATAATTTATCCTGCCATGTTCCAAGAACATGATATTGGGCAGAAATAGTACCTTTATCATCCAGAGGAATTTGTGTTACCTTATTTTCCTCAGTTGAAATAAGTGTAAGAGTAGGAATCTCTTCTTCATCAGTTATAATGGAGAGAGTTTTATCGCACATATTAAAATTGTCTATTATGGTGGACAATACTAAATCATCATCAACCGAAGTCCAGTCTGTATCTGAAACATAAAGGGCGTAGTATATGATTTCCTTACTGTTTGCCTGATGAACATATACACCGTCATTTATAGCAATCTTATCAAGATTGTCTGTAAATAGAGCGGTTAAAGTAAGCGAATCTGTACCTTTGGCAGGAAATGGTGTAGCCAATCCGCCGTCTTTGGTTATATAAATAGGCCAGCCGTCACCATCTCTGTCGGTCATATCTACGATAGGTGAATTGACATTGTGGTCATAGAGAAGCTCGCCTTTTTTGTAATCAAATATACCGGCTTTATTACCATTACAAAAGGCGATGCTGTTTGTCTTTGGAAGAGGTAAAAAGCTGCTGTATAAATTAACTTCATTACTTGTAAAATCATAATTCCAAAGTTCACTCAAATCTTTTTTATCAAGACATTGTATATACGTATGGTCAGTAGAAAGATAGCTGTTGTCCATCATTGTGATATTGGAGTTTTCTTCATTTTCCGAGTATGCAACCATAATGTGGGAGTCATCAGCCCAGCTTATATTTTTGATACGGCTTTCTCTGTCTTTTGTTTTTTGTATCTTTTTTGTTTTTAAATCAACTGTGGCTACAAAATAGGTATTAACAGAATAACTTCCGGAACAGGCAAGCGTACTTTTATCAGGTGAAAGAACAAAATTAGAATATATAACATAATCATATAAACTGTTATCCGCAAGTTCTATTTCATCAATTAGTTTTCCGCTTGAAACATCAAGTAAAAGTAAAGAACCGTCAACTGTTGACAGGTATAAATTTCCATCGGCAGCGATAATTGATTCTCCGGTTCTAAGTGCATCTGTGTCCGCAGTATATGTCCAGAGTTTTGAACCGTCTTTAATACTATAAAGATATGCATCGGAAATATTCCAAATAACAATTTTATCATCTGACACAAAGGTCAAACCATATATCGTTTCATTTATTTCAGACAGTTCAAAAACTAATTCGTGTGATGATATATTCCATACACGTATATTATTACCAAAATCTGTAGCTGCAATATATGTACCTTCAGGAGAAACATAAAAATCAGTGATTTTGTTCGGCATCTGATAATCCCAGGCGGCACTTATATTGTTGCCTGTAAGAGATTTATAAGCAAGAGTTGAACTGGTTATGGCACGAATTGCCTCGGCTGTAACCGGTCTTTCGTCATGTTTATCTTCGGGAAGAGCGGCAAGTGCAAGCTTTATGGCGGTTATTCTTTGTTCGTTTTCAAGATAGTATTCGGATTCGGAAGCCAGATATTTGGATTGATTTCTAAGTGAATCCAGATAGTTCTGCTTGATTTTGATTCTGCCATAAATCATCTGAGCAGTAAATGAAAGAACAAGTGCCATAATAATTGAAAATGAAATCACCATACGCTTCATTTTATACTGCCTTTGTCTGTTCATAAGCTCGTCATAAGAACAACCTATAAGAGCGCTTGCAAGCCTTGGTATCTCATCCTTATTGGCCTTTTTTATAGATGTACGGTAGTCGCAAGAGAGCGGTTCTAAAGAAACCTGTATGGTACGCTGATTGCCGTTTTCATCTGTTATGACTTTGTCTTCATGTAACAATATTTCCGGAATAACATCCTGAGGTTCTCCGTCAACAAGTACTGTAAGTATCTGTTGTTTTGTATGATTTCTCAAAAAGAATTCAATTTCACGAGGTACCCATACTGATTGTTTAGTATTGGTAGAGCATATAACTATAAGATAATCTGAATGTTCAAGTGCAAAAGAGATATTTTCACTTAAATCACTTGTGATAGGTAATTCTTCTTTATCACGAAATATCCTTTCTATACGCTTGATGCCGTTTTTTTTGCGGATTTTTCCCGGTATATGATAATGCTCAAGGCTGTGTTGAACTGCTTCGGCAACCTTAATATCTGCATCGGCATGTTTATAAGATATAAATGCATTATAATGTTCAATCATTGATAAACCTCCTCACATATAACAAAGCCGTGAGTCTTGTCATATTTGATAAATTCTAATCGTAACGCTCATCTATAACACGTTTTGCTTTCTTTTCACTTCTTGGAAGCACTCCGATTTCCACTACCTTAACGATAGGAGTGAAGCCGATTTTACTCTTTACTTTTTCAGCTATACGCTTGCTTAAATCATTGAAGTCAACAGTTCCGTTGGTTTCAACATATATACGCATAGTATCTTTTCCGTCAAGGTGAGAGATACGTATCTGATATTCACTTGATATTTCTTCAAATGTTCCCAGGATTTCTTCAATTTGACTAGGGAATACATTTACACCCTTTATCTTCATCATATCATCTGTACGTCCCATAATGATATCTATACGAGGATGTTTACAGCCGCAAGGACATTCACCCGGCACAATTCTTGAAAGATCATGTGTACGGTATCTGATGAGAGGAGCGCCTTCTTTAACAAGAGTAGTTATAACTATTTCTCCGAGTTCACCGTCAGGTACATTTTCACCCGTAACAGGATCAATTATCTCCAGGTAAATATAGTCATCCCAGTAGTGCATGGCAGTTTCTCCCGGACAGTTGATTCCGATACCCGGACCATAAATCTCTGTAAGACCGTATATATCAAATAATTCAATGCCAAGTTCGTTTTTTATGTTTTCACGCATCTTGTCACTCCAGCGTTCAGAACCGATAACACCTTTTTTTAGATGTATTTTATCCTTGATACCGCGTTTTTTGATTTCTTCGGCGAGCAATAGCGCATAGGATGAGGTTGAACAAAGAACGGTACTTTTCATAGCCATCATCATTTCAAGCTGTTTATCAGTATTGCCGGGTCCCATAGGGATAGCCATGGCACCAAGTCTTTCGGCACCCAGCTGGAAACCTATACCGGCAGTCCAAAGTCCGTATCCGGGAGTGATGTGGATTCTATCCATATCGGTTATACCTGCCATTTCATAGCAGCGTTTGAACATTATAGCCCAGTCATCAACATCTTTTTGGGTATAAGGGATTATAACCGGCTTTCCGGTTGTTCCGGATGATGAATGAATTCTTACAATTTCATTTTCCGGCGCAGTCATAAGTCCGAGAGGATATGCATCACGAAGATCTTTCTTTTCGGAAAAAGGAAGTCCGGTAAAGTCTTCAGGAGTATTTACTTTGGTGATACCGGCCGCCTTAAGCTTTTCACCATAAAAACTTCCTGATTTTTCCAATGCATGAATTCTGTCATTGACTTGATCTAATTGAATCTGTGATATAACCATTTTAAGCGTTTTCTCCTTTGAATTAAACATTGATAATGATATTATATATAGAATGAAAACGTTTTTCAATTAAAAATTTAATATTGACTGAATAAAAACAATATTGTAAAGTCATATAGGAAATTGCTATAAGATAATCTTTGTAAGATAGTCTTTATAAATATATATAACTCTTTTTATGAGTTAATAATAAATATACGAAAGGATAATAATTATAAAAAGATGGATATTTTTAGTGTACTTGAGCTGATAGGTGGATTGTCTCTTTTCCTATACGGAATGACGACAATGGGAGACGGACTTAAAAAGGCATCGGGAGGAAGACTTGAGGTTATATTGGAAAAATTTACTGCCAATAAGTTTATGGCAGTTATCCTCGGTACAGTGGTTACAGCAATCATGCAGTCTTCATCGGCAACAACTGTTATGGTTGTAGGTTTTGTAAATTCGGGAATTATGGCACTTTCCAATGCTGTTGGAGTAATACTTGGTGCATCAATAGGAGCGACTATAACACCATGGTTGCTTAGTTTATCAAGTATAGAAGGAACAGGAACTATACTTAAGTTATTAAAGCCGACTGTATTTGCTCCGGTTATATCGATAATCGGTGTCGGTATACTTATGTTCAGTAAAAAAGAAAAAAATAAGAATATTTCTCAGGTTATGATAGGTTTTTCGGTCATAATGTTTGGTATGAGCATGATGTCCGGAGCAGCGGCTCCTCTTTCGGAAGTACCTCAGTTTAAACAGCTTATGTCTATGTTTTCAAATCCTATACTTGGACTTTTGGTAGGATTTTTACTTACTGCGGTTATACAGTCTTCATCGGCTACCATAGGTATACTTATATCACTTTGTGCAACCGGTATGATTACCTATGCTACTGCTATACCGATAGTACTTGGTGCCAATATCGGAACCTGTGCAACAGCTATGCTGTCAAGTATAGGAGCCGGTAGAAATGCAAGACGTTCAGCACTTATACATTTATATTATAATATTATCAAGTCATTTACTTTTGTAGTCGTTTTTTACAGTATAAACAGTTTTGTGGGATTTAAGGTGCTTGAAAAGACAGCCAATGGTACAGGAGTAGCTCTTTTTGATACAGCATTAAGCATAGTTGCTGTAATTTTATTCTTCCCATTTTCAGGTATTCTTGAAAAATTAGCATATTTTACCATACCTAAAACTGAGGATGAAAATCAGGAAGCAGATATGAAAAAACATATTACAAGTATGCTCGATGACAGATTTCTTGCAACCCCTGAATTTGCCTTAAGCCAATGTAAAACAGCTTGTATAGAAATGTCAAAGTATGCAAAAAACGGTCTTTTCCTGGCTATAGATATGATAGGCTCTTATGATGAAAAAAATGCAGAGACTGTATTTTATTATGAGGATCTGGTAGACCATTATGAGGATGTTCTCGATAACTATTTTGTAAAACTTTCAACGGCACATCTTTCGCCTAAGTCATCTCAGCAACTTGCTATACTTATGCATAGTATATCGGATATAGAAAGAATATCAGATCATGCGATAAATATATCAGAGTCGGCAAGAGAGATGCATGAAAGACAACTTGCCTTTTCACCTAAGGGAGTTGAGGAGTTCAATATATTTACACAGGCTGTAAAAGATATAGTCAATATGACCTTCCAGATATTTGAGGATGAAAATATGAGTTATGCCTTAAATGTTGAGCCTTTAGAGGAACTTATTGATGATCTTTCGGTTGAAGTTCGTAAGCGACACATGAAAAGACTCCGTAAGGGTAAGTGTTCTGTGGAGATGGGCTTTGTACTTGCAGATCTTATCACTAACTATGAGCGTATCTCTGACCATTGTTCTAACATAGCGCTTAATGTACTTCAGATAGATGGAGAAGGCTATGATGTTCACGAATTTCAGGAAAACCTTAATGCCGATAATGATGATTTCGCTATTAAAATGGGTGAGCTTAAGGATAAGTATAAGCTGCCTGTAAGCGTAAAGAAGTCTGAGGAAGAAAAGAACGTGGAAGAGGAAAATAGTACAGAAGAATCAAATAAGACGGAAAATAAGTCTGACAAGGTGGAAAAGAAGTCTGACAAGGTGGATATAAAGAAAGAAAAAACTGAAAAAAAGGATAAGAAAAACAAAAAAGGATAAAATATTGGAAAAAAGTTTCAAAAATATATTTTTTGAAACTTTTTTATTGTTTTTCCTTTGCTTGACCGAAAAATATAAATTAGGTATAATGACTAAAGGTTGTGTTCCGTTTTACAATAATATAATAATTAAGGTGATAATATGTCTAAATATTATGCTGTAAAGGTAGGTAAAATACCGGGAATTTATCTTTCATGGGACGAATGTAAGGAGAATGTAAACGGTTTTCCGGGAGCGATTTATAAGAGCTTTAAAACCATTGAAGAAGCAGAGGCTTATGCCGGGGTTAAGTTTGATAAAGAAAAGTTAAAGAAAACAGATACAGAGATTTCACCAATAGATGAATTAAAAGCCAAATTAAAAGACAAATCACAAGCCAAATCAAAAGAAAATGATTGTTCGTTGAATAATAGTCAATCCTGCTATGCCTTTGTCGACGGTTCTTTTAATGTAGCAACAAATACTTACGGCTACGGAGGATTTCTTGTTATAGATAATGAAAAATTAATCGTTCAGGGTTCCGGTACTGATGAAGAGATGGCTTCCATGAGAAATGTCGCCGGTGAGATAGAAGGTTCTGCGGCGGCAGTTAAGCTGGCTATAGAAAAGGGAGTTAAAGAACTTGATATATATTATGATTATATGGGCATAGAAATGTGGGCAACCGGTGCGTGGAAACGTAATAAAAAGGGAACTATTGCATATTACGAATATATGCAGAGCATTAAGGATAAGATTAAGCTTAACTTTATCAAGGTTAAGGGACACTCCGGTATAGAAGGAAACGAAGAAGCAGATAAGCTCGCCAAGGAGGCTGCGGGGATTTCATAGTTTTATAAGAACTATAATAAATGAAATTAATGTATGAATATAATTAATAAAATACATAAAAATTGATTTACACAAAAGGAAATGATACAAGATGAAAGAATTATTGATG
>CADCDW010000032.1 GCA_902800325.1 uncultured Lachnospiraceae bacterium | reverse complement strand
AAGAAGCTGCACGATGGTCGGTTTATATTTTGGCTGAGAAGCAGATGATGCCGTACAGTTTTAACAAAAGCTTGCAGTAAACAGATATTTTATGATAAATATATTGTCTTTAGATGTAAGGGGTTGACAGTTTAGTTTACAAGTATGTCGGGATTCGCTACGCTCAAGCAAGCAAGGTATAATTGTGCCCTTTTTTCGTATAAAACAGCATATAATCGTGATGGATAACCGCATTACTTGACGGGGTATAATGCCATGTGATTTAACGCAGTTTTTATTAAAATAAAAATAATTTCAAGGAGGAATTTTTTTTTTTTTGTTAAAAAGAAAATTAGGAAGGGAACTGCTCGGCTTTTTACTCGCGTTGGCGATGGTCGTCGGGCTGATGCCGGGGATGGGGTTGACGGCACGGGCGGAGGAAGCTGAAAACGCCCCGACTCTAGCCGCCGGTTCGGATAGCAGTGGAACCGGCTGGAATTGGACAGCGTCAACGAAGACCCTTACCCTTAGCGGGGTAACATGGAATTCTACACTTGTAATTCCATCTGATAGTACGATTATACTGACAGAGGGAACAACAAATACAATAACGGGTTCAGGAACGGAAACCAACGGTTTTCTTGTTGGACTGTATGCCGAAGGCAATCTGACGATAAATGGCAGCGGAATATTGAACGTATATTCCAATGCGAACCTAACTGAAGTTGTGGGCAGTAAAACACGAGGCATATATGTTGCAGGAAAGCTTAAGATAAACGGGGGAACGATTCAGGCAAGAAGCGGCAATTCAAGTTCCGATGGAGCATTCCATGATGGAACGGGTTCTGTTGGCGTATATGTTAAAAACAGCTGCGAGCAGAGTGGCGGCAGCCTAACGGCAATTTCAGGAACGTGTGTTCGTATGTCGGTTGGCTTTTTGTCTGGATTCATCTGGAGATCCTAAAACTTTGAAAATCACAGGAGGCACACTTATTGCAACGGCTGGAGATGCGACGTATAATTCTTATGGACTTATGGTTGATAATTCGGGTGTTCTGGAAATAATGGGCGGTACAGTTAAGGCTACTGGAGGCAAAGCAACATCCTATGCGAGTGAAGGGATTTTTGTCAATGGCGGCAGTGGCACGCTAAACTTGTCTGGAGGGGAATGTTGGGCCACATCATCCCAGGGAGATGTGAGCTACGCTTTCCGTTGCCAGGGAAATATTAATATCAGTGGTGGAATACTGCATGTTTCTTCGGGATATACGGCTACCGCCAGTAATTCTCAAGGAATTCGAGCTACTGATAGCGAAGGTAAAATCACTATAACGGGAGGTATGATTGCTGCGTCTTCATGTGACGGCGGGGATACGATCTATAGTAATGGCACGATCACTGTATCTCATGAACTCATCACAGAGAATCATGATACAGGTTATGACACAACATCGAATTCGACTGATTTTACAAGTGGAACTACACAAACGCTAAAGCAAAGTGATTATAGCAAACCGTTAAAAATCGGAAAAGTTGGGCATATGGTTGCCTATGATGAAAATGGTGTTACAGGCGGCGCCGCACCGTCAGATGATACCGTATACGCAAATAACGCGCAGGTCACGGTAGCCGGAAATACACTGAATATGTACAAAACCGGTTATAAGTTTGATAAATGGAATACGAAGGCGGATGGCACCGGCGCCGATTATGTTCCAGGGACTACATTCAATATTACGGACGATACAACGCTCTATGCGCAATGGAAAGAGCTGGAGCAACTTGAATATACCGTGACATTCAAAGTGGTCAACGGTTCCTGGGACGATGATACCGCCGGGGATAAGACTGTGACCCTGTCGGGCTTAGAGGGCGATGTTCTCAAATTGTCAGCAGAGCAGATCCCGGCAGTCGGATCTAAGCCGAACGACACCTATAAAGCGGGAAGCTGGGATACGACGCCGAGTGCGGAAACGGAGATCACGGCGGATACGACCTACACCTATACCTATGCGCAGAAGGACAGCATCAGCCAGACCGTGACCTTCAAGGTGGTCAATGGTTCCTGGAACGATGAAACCACGACAGATAAGACCGTGACCCTGACGGGTTATGAGGGCGACACCCTCAAACTGGTGGCGGACCAGATTCCGACGGTCGGCACGAAGCCGAACGACACCTATAAGGCCGGAAGCTGGGATGTGACACCGAGTACGGAGACGGAAATCACGGCAGCAACCACCTACACCTATACCTACGCGCAGAAGGACGCGGCGACCGTTACAAAAGCACCTGAAGCCAAGACTCTGACCTATACCGGTTCTGCACAGTCGCTTGTGACCGCTGGTACAGCAGCAGGTGGCGAAATGCGATATGCCCTCGGCAACGAAACCAGAGCAACACAACCTTATACCACATCCATCCCCACAGTTATCAACGCAGGAACCTACTATGTTTGGTATAAGGTTGTGGGAGATGAAAACCACACCGATACTAATCCGGTTTGTATCACTGTAGATATTGGTACGAAGACTGATGTCTCTGCAGAGCAGAAACAGGGAGAAACGCTTACATATGACGGAACTGCCAAGACACCAACGATAGATATAAAAGACGGAGAAACTGAAGTCAGCACTTATACAGTAAAGTATGTAGGAGTTGAACCAACTGTTTATGAAGAGAGTGAAACAGCACCGACAGAAGCCGGTAATTATAAGGCAGTAATCACATTAAATGGTAATTACAGCGGAACAAAGGAAGTACCGTTTATAATTGATAAAAAGGCTGCACCGACGCTGACGGATGATCAGAAGCCGACTGCCAAGAATAATCTGAGCTACAAAGGTGAACCACAAGAGATAGTAAATGCACCGATAGAGCTTCCGGATGATTATATAGGAATTCAGTATGCTATCGGTTCTGAGACAGGACCAACAGGAGAATACACTACATTTATTCCTGAAGCCACCGATGCCGGTACATATTTTGTATGGTATAAGCTGATTGGCGATGAGAACCATAAAGATACGGAACCTGTATATATTACGGTAACGATTAAACAAGCAGATTTATCTGTCAAAACAGAGGTAAACACTTCCGAAGATGCATCTTATATAAAAGTTGACAATCTAAATGATGATCTTGCTGTTAAGCTTTTGACGGATGAAGAAAAAAGAAAATACGAAGTTGGCAATCCTGTCATTGTATATCTTGATATAACGGCATTGGATAAGGCTGATGTACCTGCAGAAGATATGACAGCTATAGAAAAGATACTAAATTCAGATGGTTATTCTTACGGTGAATGTTTGGACTTATCCCTTTGGAAGAAGCTGGGCGAAGGAGTACCGACTCAGATTCATGATACCAATGGTAATCCGATTAATATTACAATAACTATACCGGAGTCACTTAAAAATGTACCGGAAGGTTATACTCGTACATATGCTGTAGTTCGTTTGCATAATGGAATTGCAACAAAATTGGCAGAAGGAACGGGTGCAACTCTTGAAATAAGTACAGATAAGTTTTCATCATACTTTATTATATTTAAAGATGTGAAAAACTCTGCTGATGATAAAAAACAAGATAAATCATCAAACGCAGATACACCTTCAAATGTGGATACACCCGCAACAGTAGATACACCTAAGACTGCAGATACACAAAAAACGGATGCGCCTAAGACAGAAAATACCAATAAAGGCAATAAGATATCAACAGGAGACAAGATTAATATAGGCGTAATAGTTATGTTGATGATGGACAGTGTTATGGCAGGCGTTTATCTTACACTAAGAAGAAAGTTAATGTAACATATATAATTATATAAATTAATTATATAAGAACAAAGGATCGGGGGTTAAAAATTAAAATTCTGAAAAATAGCAGTTAAGTAATTATAGTAAAATTAAAATAAGAGTATGGTGGGATATTTCATGGAAAGAAAGAGCTTTAGCTTTATATCTATGATATCTGCACCATGCTCTTTTTACATTTATATTGTTCATTATGATGTATGTTAAAGTAAAATTTTGATATATGTTAAAGCAAAATATTATGGTAAGCAAAATAAAGATATGATAAAATATTTTAGTAATAAAAAGCTAAAAGATTGTTTTTTATAGATAGGGGAAAAATTATATTGGGGTGATAAACTATGTTAAAAGATTTTTCTAATGAGTATAAAGCAAAGCTTCGTACGCCTGAGGAGGCTGTTTCGGTTGTAAAGAGCGGAGACTGGATTGATTACACGAGCTGTCTTGGCAAGCCGGTTTTATTAGACCGCGCGCTTTCCAAAAGAAGAGATGAACTTACTGATGTTAAGGTTCGTGGTAATCTTATATCCGGACCGATTGAGATAGCGGAGTGTGATGAGAGTCAGGAGCATTTTATATATCATAGCTGGCACTGCTCGTCATATGAAAGAAGGCTTTGTGACAAGGGCCTTTGCTACTATATCCCTATGGTTTTCCACAACAATGCTGCGTATTATGAGTTCTTTTTACACGTAAATGTTGTTATGGTAAGTGTAACTCCGATGGATGCCCATGGTTATTTTAATTTTTCTGTAAATACCGGAGTAGCTGCGCCGATTGCGCGTATGGCTGACATAGTTATAGTCGAAGTAAATGAGCATCTGCCTAAGGTTAGGGGCGGATATGATGAGTGTATTCACATATCTGAAGTTGACTATGTAGTTGAGGGAGAGCATGAAAACTTTCCTGATATACAGGCAGCAGAACCTACAGAAACAGACAGAAAGATAGCCTCACATATACTTCCGTATATAGTAAATGGAGCAACTTTACAGTTGGGTATAGGAAGCGTTCCCAATGCAGTAGGTGAGATAATTGCGGATTCTGATTTAAAGGATCTTGGTATGCATACGGAGCTTTGCTCTGATGCATTTCTAAGTCTATATATGTCGGGTAAACTAACCAACAAGAAAAAGAAAATAGACAGAGGCAAGGGGGTTTACGGTTGTGCTGTCGGCTCAAGGGATCTTTATAACTGGCTGGACGATAATCCGGGAGTTATGGCATATCCGCTTGAATATGTTAACAGACCGGGAATCATCGAGAGGATAGATGATATGGTTTCAATAAACAGTTGTGTGTCGGTTGACCTATACGGACAGGTTGCAGCGGAAAGCTCAGGTTCGAGGCAGATAAGCGGAACCGGTGGACAGCTTGACTTTTTAACCGGTGCTTCGGCATCAAGCGGTGGAAAAGCATTTATCTGCATGAGTTCAATCTATGTAGATAAAGATGGAATGACACACTCCACAGTAGTTCCACAATTTAACGGCGACATAATTACTTCACCGAGAAGTCAGGTATATTTTATAGCAACCGAGTACGGAGTTGTAAATCTTGAAGGACTTTCTACATGGGAAAGAGCAGAAAAGATAATATCCATAGCGCATCCGGCATTTCGCGATAATCTTATAAAAGAAGCAGAGATAAGGAAGATATGGAGAAGGAGTAATCGGTAAAAAGAATACAAATTATCTTTTAAATGTGAGGAAAAAATGATGACAGAAAAAGAAAAAATGATTGCAGGAAAACTATATGACCCGTCAGATAAGGAACTGGCAACGCTTAGAACAAGAGCCCATAATCTAAGTCAGGATTATAATAAAACTTACGAGACCGAAGAAGAAAGAAGAAAAGAGATTTTGGACGAGCTTGTTCCGAATCGTAAGGAAGGTGTTTATCTTCAAGGACCGGTACAGTTTGATTACGGAGTATTTACAACCATAGGTGAGAATACATATGCTAATTTTAATTTTACTGTGCTTGACTGTGCACCGGTAAATATAGGGGATAATGTTTTCTTTGGACCCAATGTATCTATACTTACACCTATGCATCCGTTTTGTTTTGATGAAAGGAATATGTATAAAAAGGAAGATGGTTCACTGGCCAACAGAGAGTATGCCAAGCCGATAACCATAGGAAGCAACTGCTGGATTGCCGGAAATGTAACGATATGCGGGGGAGTAACCATAGGTGAGGGCTCGGTAATCGGTGCCGGAAGCGTAGTGACTAAAGATATCCCAAGCGGCGTACTTGCAGTCGGTGTACCTTGCAAGGTTATAAGAGAAATTACTGATGAGGATAGGATGATGTAAATGAGACATTACTTTGCTAAACCGAAGTTTTCATTGTTAAATGATTGGTTTAGTGGTAAAATAAAAGCGAATTTATGCTTTTGTAAGGAGATTATAGATGAGATTTACAAAGATGGAAGGACTTGGGAACGATTATGTATATGTAAACTGTTTTCAGGAAAAGATAGAGAATCCGGCTGAAATAGCTGTTAAAGTGAGTGACAGACATTTTGGAATCGGTTCGGATGGACTTATACTTATCAAGCCATCGGATAAGGCGGATTTTACGATGGAGATGTACAATGCCGATGGTTCACAGTCAGAGATGTGCGGCAATGGTATAAGATGTGTAGGTAAGTATGTATATGATTATGGTCTTACCGATAAAGAAGATATAACAGTAGAGACACTTGCAGGTATAAAGTATCTTAAGCTTTTTGTGGAAGACAAAAAGGTTGAAAAAGTGACTGTCAATATGGGAGCACCTATATTGGAGCCGGGCGAAGTTCCGGTACTTGTCAGCGCACTTCCGGAAGGAACGGAAAAGGTGGTTGATTATCCGATAAATGTAGGCGGCAAGGAATATAGAACAACCTGTGTATCTATGGGAAATCCGCACAGCGTTGTATTTGTTGATGATACAGACAATTTTCCTCTGGAAGAGGTTGGACCGTTATTTGAAAATAATGCATTTTTTCCGAGAAGAGTAAATGCGGAATTTGTTCAGATAGTAGACAGAACTTATGCAAAGATGCGCGTGTGGGAAAGAGGTTCAGGAGAGACACTTGCCTGCGGAACCGGTACCTGCGCATCAGTAGTTGCTGCTATACTTAACGGACTTACAGAAGATGAAGTTACGGTAAGATTATTAGGTGGTGAACTTGTAATCAAATGGAATCGGGATGAAAATGTGGTATATATGACAGGACCTGCAAGGGTCGTCTTTGATGGGGAGATAGAACTTTAAAATGTACGCATATGAGCAGAAAAAAAGAATGCTTAATATAGGAGTCAATCTGATAATACTTCTATTTGAGATAGCAACATTTGCTTATGTATGGTTTAAGTATTACAGATATACTTCGTATAGAAACGGAGATATGATAGTAATAGGAATGTATGCATTGTTTATGTTTCTTATTACCAAGAGTCTCAACGGATATAAAAATAGCTATATGCGAGGTATAGATTTGTGCCTTTCACATATACTTGCTGTTATATTTGGTGCCGTCGTCGGACATATATTTATATGTATGGTATGGAGTGACTACGTTGAGATTTCACCTATCGTTATTATGGCTGTAGTACAGGTGGTATTTGACGTATTGTGGGTTATAATTGTAAGACAGATATATGTACATGTTTATCCTCCGAGAAGAGTTATAATCATATATGGCAATTATCCGCTTGAGGCATTTCTTAAAAAGCTTGATGCGAGACATGACAGATATGAAGTTTGCGAAATACTCAATTATCAAAAAGGGTTTGAGAGAATATGCAGTGATGTTCTTGACTTTGAGGGAGTATTTCTCTATGATCTTCCGGCTGAAGAGAGAAATGAAATAGTAAAATACTGTTATGAGCATTCCATAAGAACATATATAGTTCCAAAGATTACCGATATAATCATGAAATGCTCCGATGATCTTTATCTTGTGGATACGCCTATATATCTATCCAGAAATTACGGATTAAATATCGATGACAGAATACTGAAAAGACTGACAGATATTATAGTATCATCGGTGGCACTTGTGGTGCTTTCGCCGATTATGCTTATCATAGCGATTGCTATAAAATTAAATGATGGTGGTAATGTATTTTATAAGCAGCTTCGCCTGACGAGAGATGGCAAAATGTTTATGATATACAAATTCCGTAGTATGAAATATGACGAAAATGACAGAGGGAAAAACGCAAGGCTGGCAAGTAAAACAGATTCAAGGATTACACCTATAGGTAGGGTTATACGTAATCTGCATCTGGATGAATTGCCACAGCTTTTCAATGTTTTGAAGGGCGAAATGTCATTGGTTGGACCAAGACCGGAGAGACCGGAGATATTTTTAAAATATGAAAAAAATATACCCCAATTTGATTTTAGATTAAAGGTTAAAGCAGGACTTACCGGTTATGCACAGGTTTACGGAAAGTATAATACTTCGCCGATTGACAAGCTTAAGATGGACCTTACATATATCCAACAGTATTCATATTGGCTTGATATAAAGCTTATGCTTTTGACATTGAAGATAATGTTCAGAAAGGAAAGTTCTGAGGGAATTGATGATAAAAAACTCACAGCTCTGCCTTCTGACTATAAGACAAAAAGTTATACCAAAAAATATAACATATCCAATAAGAAAGGGAACAGAGTATGAATGTAGCGATTATTATAGCAGGTGGTTCCGGACAGAGAATGGGACAGGATATTCCAAAACAGTTTATAAATGTATATGACAAGCCTATACTAATCTATACCTTGGAGAGCTTTCAGAGACATCCGCTCATAGATGCGGTAGAGGTTGTATGTATAGAAGGCTGGCATAATGTGCTTTGGGCATATGCAAAGCAGTTTAATATCGATAAGGTAAAGTGGGTTATCTCAGGTGGCAATTCAGCACAGGAATCTATCAGAAATGGTGTAGATAATCTTAAAGATGTATGCAGTGACAAGGATAACATAATTATACATGATGGTATAAGACCGCTTGTGGACGACGAGGTACTTACCGATGTTATAGAAAAATGTAATGAGCACGGAAACGGAGTTACTTCACTTCCGTACAATGAACAGATTTTTGTAATTGAAGATGAATACACAACAAAGAAATATATTCCGAGAGAAACCTTAAGAAGAGTGTCAACTCCACAAGCATACAAATTTGATAAGCTTGTGTGGGCTTACGAAAAAGCGTTTAGAGAAGAAATCGGTATATATGGTTCTTCTTATACCAATACCATGATGGTTGAGCTGGGCGAGACACTTTATTTTGCAAAAGGCTCTGATAAAAATATCAAGCTTACCACCAAAGATGACCTTGAGATATTTAAAGGTTATCTGACAGCCGAAAAAGACAAGTGGCTTAAATAAAAACGGATTTTCAAGTAAAAAAAGTTATATAAATAGAAGAAACGAAATTCATATATTGCCGGAAAAAGACAGGAAGAACAAATATAGAAGAACAAATATAGAAGAACAAATATAGAAGAACAAATATAGAAGAACATAGATAGAAAATATACATAGAAAATATACATAGAAAATATACATAGAAAAAAATATAAAAAAATATTTAAAAAAACTATATAAAAAAACTATATAAAAAAAATATATATAAAAAATATATATAGAAGACCATATTTGAGATAAAGGCAATATAGTTTATGAAGTAAAAAATTAATAGATTGGAAAAGGAAAAGATATGAGTTTGTATGATAATGCTACTTACATAAGCGATGTAAAAAAGATAGCTTCACTTGATTACTCATGGGAAAAGCTTGAAGGAAAAAAACTTGCCATATCCGGAGCAACCGGTATGATAGGAAGCTTTTTAATCGATGTGCTTATGTATAAAAATAAGCACGATAATCTCGATGTTACTATTTATGCCTTTGGAAGAAATGAGGAAAAGGCAAGAGGAAGATTTGGCGATTTAGCGGACAGTGATAAACTAAGATTTGTAAAACAGGATATAAATATTATGATACCTGAAGATATATGCGATAAAAAGGTTGATTATATAATTCATGCCGCCAGCAATACACATCCGGTAGCATATTCAAGCGATCCGATAGGAACCATATCAGCCAATGTTATAGGAACCAATAATCTGTTAGAGTGGGCATCAAAGGTTAATTGTGAGAGATTTGTATTTCTTTCATCAGTTGAAATATATGGGGAAAATAAAGGTGATACAGATACATTTGCGGAAGATTATCTGGGTTATATAGATTGCAATACACTGCGTGCCGGATATCCGGAAAGCAAGAGAACCGGTGAAGCTCTATGTCAGGCGTATATAAAGCAGAAAGGCATAGATGTGGTTATACCGAGGCTTTCAAGATGCTATGGACCTACCATGTTAAATTCAGACACTAAGGCGCTTTCACAATTTATAAAAAAAGGAGTAAATGGTGAAGACATAGTATTAAAAAGCGAAGGCACGCAACTTTATTCATATGCTTATGTTGCGGATGCTGTTTCAGGCATTTTAAAATTGATGTTTGACGGAGAGTGCGGAAGTGCATATAATGTGGTTTCGGATGACTCTGATATTATGCTTAAAGACCTTGCCAAGATTATAGCTGATTATGTTGGGAAAAAAGTTATATTTGAACTTCCAAGTGAAACAGAACGGGCAGGGTATTCAAAAGCTACCAAGGCTACACTTGCATCTGATAAGATTAAGAAAACGGGTTGGAAGTCTTACTATAATATAAGTGAAGGACTTCATCATACTATAGATGTTCTCAGGAGTTTATATGAACACTAATCTCGAAGAATATAAAAAATACAGTAATCTATTTATAGAGCTTGTAAGAAAAGGAATTAAATTAAAATACAGGAGGTCCTATCTTGGAATAATATGGTCCATGATAGAGCCTCTTCTTACCATGATTGTGCTTACCATAGTTTTCGGTACGTTGCTCGGTCATAAGGGAAAAGAGTTTCCGGTATATATTCTTGCAGGCAGGCTTATCTATACTCTTTTTTCGCAGTCATCAACGGCTGCATTAAAATCCATACGTGCCAATCAGGGTATGATTAAAAAAGTATACGTGCCGAAAGCGCTTTATCCACTTTCGGCGATAACATTTAACTATATATTGTTTTTGATATCACTTGTAGTCCTGCTTGGAGTGTCACTTGTGCTTGGAGTTTATCCGACCTTAAGAGTACTGCTTGCAGTGGTTCCGCTTATGATACTGTTTTTACTTTCTGTAGGAGCGGGACTCATACTGTCTACGGTTGGAGTTTTTTTCAGAGATATGGAATATCTTTGGAATGTACTTTTGATGCTTGTTATGTACACATGCGCTATATTTTACTATCCGGAAAAAATACTTGGAAGCAGAGTCGGTTGGATATTAAAATATAATCCGCTGTTTTGTATAATATCCAATTTCAGAAGTTGTGTATTTGGAACTGCGATGGATATGTGGATGCTATGTTATTCGCTCGGATTTGCTCTTGTTAGTGTGATATTTGGAATGTGTATATTTGAGAAAAATCAGGATAAATTTATACTTTATATATAAAATGGGTTCAATGTGCTTTTAAGATAGGTTGAAAAAAGAAAAAGATAAAAAAGAAAAAAGAAGATAAATAGAAAATATAAAATAGGAAAGATAAAGACAAAAAAAGAAGATAAAAAGAAAAGATAAAAAATATTGAAAATTATTGACTATAATAAAAATCATACAATTAGTATCGGGAAACTACTATCTGCAAAAATTATTTGGGAGGAAAGATGTCAGATAAGAAAAACGCTTTAAATGAAAAAATGAATATAGATAATGATATCGCTCTTAGCTTATCTGATATCGGTATGCGTTTTAACTTAAGTAAAGAAAAGGTTGACAGCGTAAAGGAATACTTTATCAAATTTATGAAACGTGAGCTTAAGTTTGATGAATTTTGGGCTCTTAAGAATATAAGTTTTGATGTGAAAAAAGGTGAACGTGTTGGTATACTCGGATTAAATGGAGCAGGAAAGTCAACTTTGATGAAAGTAATTGCCGGAGTATTTCGACCGACCGAAGGAACTGTTTATAAACAGGGTGTGCTTGCTCCTATGATAGAGCTTGGTGCAGGCTTTGATATGCAATATACAGGAGTCGAAAATATATATCTGTATGGTGCGGTACTTGGCTACTCAAGAAAATTTATGGATGAAAAGATAGATGAGATTATCGAGTTTACGGAGCTTAAAAATTTTATTGACGTACCGCTTAAAAACTATTCATCAGGAATGAAAGCAAGACTAGGCTTTGCGATAGCAACAATTGTAAAACCGGATATACTCATTCTCGACGAGGTGCTTTCTGTCGGAGATGCAAAATTTAGAAAAAAGAGTGAAAAAAAGCTTTTAGATATGATGGATACCGGAACTACTGTTTTATTTGTATCACATAACATAGAGCAGGTAAAAAGAATTTGTAATAAAGCACTTATCTTAGAACATGGAAAACTTGTTACTTATGGAGATATGCCGGAGGTTGTTGCAAGGTATGAAGAGATGATAAAGTAGCTTCAACCTGTAAATAATCGGATTTTCAGAAAAAGATTTTAGATATATTTGAAACTTGATTTTTTGAAGCATGATATTTAAGGAATGATATTTAAGGAATGATATTTAAGGAATGATTTTTAAGGTATGATATTTAAGGTATGATTTTTAAGGTATGATATTAAGGCATGATTTTTAAGATATGATATTTAAGGAATGATTGTTAAGGTATGATATTTAAGGCTTGATTTATAAGAGGATTGATATGAAATTTAAAATAAAACAGATATATAAAATGTTTATGCAGTATATAGTTTTTCCACTCATCTATTTTAAAAACAGATGGATCAAGGTTGAGGATAAGCTTGTTGTGCTTGCTGACTCAAAGCATGACTCCTGCCCTCCGTATATGCTGAGTATAAGAGAAAGATTAAAAAAAGAACACTATGATATAAGAGAATTTTATATAGACTCTTCAAAACATGAAAGGCGTGAGGTTATAAACAGCATGATGGATTTTATGCGATTATATCCGAGTGCTGCATTTGTCATAATTTGCGATTATTATCTGCCGGTTTCTTCCTGTAAAAAGAAAAAGGAAACCAAGGTCATACAGCTATGGCATGGATGCGGTGCCTTTAAAAGATTTGGACATGATGCATTTGACGATATACCAAAGTTTTATCTTGGTTCACCGATTAAAAATTATGACCTGGTTACTGTGTCGGGGGATGAGTGTAGAACCTATTTTCGTTCCGCAATGCAGATTCCTGATTTTGAAAACAGTATAGTCAGACCGCTTGGTGCAGCCTATACAGATAAGTTTTATGATGAAGATTATATACAGGCGTGCCGGGACAAATTCAGATTTGCATATCCAAATGCAAGAGATAAAAAAATAATACTATGGGCACCGACATTTCGCGGAAATGCAGGAAGAACCAGAGAGTCAAAAAATGAAAAGCTCTTTGAAAATCTCCGCCTTGATATAAATGCCTGTGTAAGAGAACTTCCCGATACGGTTCTTATAGAAAGTCTGCACCCGCATATGCTAAAGGATAAGTCAAACATTATGACTACCGAAGAACTTTTAGTTTGTGCAGATATGCTCATTACAGATTATTCTTCAGTTTTTTTTGAGTATCTATTACTTGATAAACCGATTTTATACTATGTGCCCGACCTTGAAAAATATACAGATAAGAGAGGCTTTTATCTAAACTTTAATAAGCTCCCGGGACGTATAGTAAGGGATAAGAAAAATCTCAAATACAATATACGTGAGGCACTTTATAATGATGATATGTCTGAACAAAGAGAAGATTTTAAGGTAAGATATATGAACGGGTGCGATGGCAAAGCGACAAAGAGGATAATGGATTATATAGAAGGGCAGATATAAATAGATGAACTTAGATAAATTCAAACGAACAAAATATTTTCCGATAGTAAAAGAAACCGCTCCTTATAAGGCAGTCAGGTTTGTTTACTACAGAACCAAAAGAATAAAGAAAAAAATAAAAAAACCTTTTGCAAAGCTCTATAAATTTTATATGTTCAAAATCAGATATCCAAAGCTTTATAAGAAATATGCAAAAAAACCTGTGGATGAAAAAAAGATTATCTTTATCGAAGGGCGTATGAAGTTTATAACGAACAGCTCTGAGTATATTTATAATGAGCTTAAGGATAATTATAATTTTGACATACATACTCATTTTCTTCAGATGGGTTTTGCAAAAAGAAAAGAATACAGAAGTCTTTGTGAGGATATGATAAGAGATATTGCAGATGCAAAGTATGTATTTATGAATGATGCTTCAAATGTATTTGCCTGTCTTCCGGTTAGAAAAGAGACCGTTGTAACACAGCTTTGGCATGGCTGCGGAGCATTTAAAAAATTTGGCTTAAGCACAGCAGATTTAATATTTGGAGATAATAGAAAGACTTTAGAAAAATATCCTTATCACAATAATTATACTTATGTAACGGTAAGTTCACCTGAGGTTGAGTGGGCTTACACTGAGGCTATGAATCTGGATAAAGGAGTTGCAACGGGTATAGGCATATCCCGCTCTGATTATTTTTATAATAAGGATAACATAAGACTTGCAAAAGAAAAAATGGATAAGCTTTTTCCGATGAGAAATGGGAGAAAGATTATTCTATATGCACCTACGTTTAGAGGCAGAGTCGCAAAGGCAAAGATGCCGGATGAACTTGATATAGCAAAGTTTTATAAGGCGTTTAAAGATGATTATATACTTATTTTCAAGCATCATCCTTTTGTGAAGGAAAAGGTTTTGATTGAGGATAAGTATAAGGATTTTGCAATTGACTGCACAGATAGTATGTCGATAGATGATTTAATATGTATATCAGACATATGTATATCAGATTATTCATCACTTGTATTTGAATATTCGCTATTTGAAAAACCTATGATTTTCTTTGCGTATGATCTGGATAATTATTATGACTGGCGCAGTTTTTATTATGACTATAAGGATTTTGTGCCCGGACCAATCTATACTACAAATGAAGAAATGATAGATTATATTAAGGATATAGATAATAACTTTGACAAGCAAAAGGTTGTAGATTTTAAGGATAAATTTATGAGTGCCTGTGACGGGCATGCAACGGAAAAGATTATGAAGCTTGTGTTTAAGGACGAGCTGGAGAAGTATAGAAAGTAAACAGGCAAAATTAGTACACCGAAAAAACAAATAACCGGCACAATCGCTTGATAAGTTGTTCAGTTACTGCGTTGTCATCAGTTGACGATGCCACCGCATCGACTCCCTCTTACGCCTTGTATCTGAGACAATTTCTGAATCGTGTTTTCCTATATTGCAGGGAATACATGCTATGGACATAATTGTGAAAGTAAGGAACTATATTTATGGTATCTATAATTATCCCGCTATATAACGCTGAAAACTACATATTGGATGCGCTTCGCTCTGCGCTTATTCAAGAGGTTGAAAAAGAAATTATTATAATAGATGACTGTTCAACAGATAACTCGCTTAAAACGGTATTAGATTATGTAAAAACCAATCACAATATTTTAACGGATAAAACCAGAATTGTGATAAGGAAAAATTCTTATAATCTTGGAGTTGCGAGGACACGTAATCTTGGCGTGGATATAGCAAGAGGGGAGTATGTTGCATATCTTGATGCAGATGATATGTGGACAAGTGACAAGCTAAAAAAACAGCTTTTGTTTATGCGGGAAAAGGAAGCCGATATCTGCAACACTTCAAGAGAAATAGTCGATGAAAACGGTAAAAGCACAGGGCGGATAATCGGTTTTGAAAAAGAGACGATAACTCTCAAGGATTTAAAGCGTTCAAACCGTATAAACTGTTCGGCTGTCCTTGTCAAAAAAGAACTTATGAAAAAGTATCCCATGAGACATGATAAGGATGCTCATGAGGATTATTATGTATGGCTTATGGCGGTAAAAAACGGTGCAAAGGTATGTAATATAGATGAGCCGTTACTTAAGTATCGCGATATAAAAGGTAGTAAGTCGCATAACAAGTTAAAGGCGGCATTGATGACCTTTAGGACATATAGGTATGCAGGCTATGGATTTATAAGGTCACTCTTTATGATGCCTGCGTATATGGTTAATGGGCTTAGTAAACATATGAAAAAATAAAGGTTTGGTTGATGTATCACGTTACGGTTATTTATCACAGAAACTTGCGCAATTTGCTGAGATAATACAAATGAGATTGGAATGTTGATGAAAGATGAAAACGAAAAACTTTTAAATATATAAAAATGCGAATCATTTTCGTTCTTTTATTGAACCAAAAAAAATCATGTTAAAATACGTCATATTAAAAAAATAAATATTTGTATAAAAATTAAAGGAGATAGGAAATGAAGAAGGAAAAACTATGAAAGCTATATGGCTTTCAGATAATTTCAGCTATAGTATAGCTATAAGAGGCCAGGGTGATTTGTATGATACATATGGTTTAGGCGATGATGATATCAAGAAACTTGTGACAGCTATCCAATAATGGGATATTTATAAAAACATTAGTATAAACAGTTTAAAATGCTTTACTTTTGATAAAAATTATCATATAATACATACAATTGTATAAAAAATGCGTTGAAGGAGACTGCTTGTAAAAAGACATGACAGGGAATATGGTCGCAGACTGAGAGCCATAACATGACACCTTACAAAAGCGGAACACTACCTGAGCAGATATGCTGAAGCCTACATCTTAGAGTTTTTGAGAACCTGTATGTACAGATGCTACATGGATTTCTGATTAGCTATACATTGTTGCTTGTCTGTTTTCCTTATCTTATCATCCAAAAAGCCTCAACGTAGTTCGCTACGTCTGCGTTTTTTGGCTAATAATCTAAGAAAGACAATCTGCGTAAAAAGTGCAGCTAATTACGAAACGGATGCACCGGTAAGGTCATCATTGATATTTTTTCAACATAGGTAAGAGGTCTAGGTATATCCGGTTGACCACCGTTAAAGGTTTAGAGAGGAAGCTTTTGCTTCAATGCGGGTGGTACCGCGGATAAAATGTTTATTCGTCCCGAAGTCATACTGTTTGTGACTTCGGGACTTGTGCGTTAAAATGAGCCATGCATGCTTGAACTGAATTGCTTGACACGGGTTTACTTGTAGACGAACGAATTTGCGTGAAAGCACATACGGTGAATGCCACGACAATGAGCGTACTATATATGCGAGTCTGTCGGCATGGCTGAGTAAGAAGATAGGAGAGAAAAAATGCAACCAAATATTTACAGAGACATGACTATGGAAAACATAACGGAGGAACTTGTGGGCAAGGATATAAGACTTGCCGGATGGGTGGAAAACATCAGAGACCATGGCGGAGTATCATTTGTTGACTTAAGAGATATGTACGGAGTTATGCAGGTGGTTATGAGAGACACAAGTCTTCTGGATGGTATTACAAGAGAAGAGTGTATCTCGGTTAAGGGAAATGTACAACAGAGGGATGAGGAAACATACAAGCCAAAGATTCCGACAGGTACTATAGAACTTGAGGCTCATGAGGTAGATATACTTGGTAAGGTATATAAGCAGCTTCCGTTTGAAGTAACGACTTCAAAAGAAGTAAGAGAGGATGTAAGACTTAAGTATAGATATCTTGACCTTAGAAATCGCAAGGTAAAAGATACCATGATATTTAGATCAAAGGTTATAAGTTTCCTGAGACAAAAGATGACAGAATTGGGATTTATGGAGATTCAGACTCCGATCCTTTGTGCGTCATCACCTGAAGGTGCCAGAGATTATATCGTTCCGTCTCGAAGATATAAAGGAAAGTTCTATGCGCTCCCACAGGCACCACAGCAGTATAAGCAGCTCCTTATGGTTTCGGGCTTTGATAAATATTTCCAGATTGCACCTTGCTTTAGAGATGAGGATGCGAGAGCTGACCGTTCACCGGGAGAGTTTTATCAGCTTGACTTTGAAATGAGCTTTGCGACCCAGGAGGATGTATTTAAGGTTGGAGAGGAAGTTCTCACTGCAGCATTTAAGGAATTTGCTCCAAAGGGCTATGCAGTTACTGAGGCACCATATCCTATTATAAGTTATAAGGAAGCTATGCTTAAGTATGGTACAGATAAGCCGGATTTACGTAATCCGCTTCTTATCATAGATTTATCAGAGTTCTTTAACAGATGTACATTTAAGCCGTTCCAGAATAAGACTGTGAGAGCTATAAATGTTCATGCAAAGCTTTCTAAGGGACAGCATGAGAAGATGCTTAAGTTTGCAACATCAATCGGCATGGGTGGACTCGGATATCTGGAGGTTTTGGAAGATGGTTCATACAAGGGACCTATAGATAAGTTTATCCCTGATGATATGAAGGGTGAATTAAAGGAACTTGCCGGACTTAATGTCGGCGATACTATATTCTTTATCGCAGACAATGAAAAGCAGGCATCGCTCTTTGCAGGACAGATAAGAACAGAACTTGGAACAAGACTTGATTTGCTTGAGAAAAATGCATTCCGTTTCTGTTATATAAATGACTTCCCTATGTACGAGTATGACAATGAAACGAAAAAAATTGGTTTTACCCACAATCCATTTTCTATGCCACAGGGAGGTCTTGAAGCGTTAAATGAAAAGGATCCTCTTGAAATCCTTGCATATCAGTATGATATCGTATGTAATGGTGTCGAACTTTCATCCGGTGCTGTCAGAAATCACGATATGCAGATTATGGAAAAGGCATTTGAGATAGCAGGTTATGATAAAGAGGTACTTGAAGCAAAATTTGGAGCGCTCTATAGTGCGTTCCAGTTCGGAGCACCTCCACACGCAGGTATGGCTCCGGGTGTAGACCGTATGATTATGCTTCTTAAGGAAGAAGAAAATATCAGAGAGGTTATACCGTTCCCTATGAGCGGAACTGCACAGGATCTTATGTGCGGTGCACCTAATGAAGTTACCGAACAGCAGCTTCGAGAGGTTCATATAAAAGTAAGACAGTAAGCAGGTTTGATGCCGTGTATAGAAACGAGGTTTGAAATGGTTATTACAGACGAAACGATTGATTATGTTGGAATCCTTGCCAAGCTTGAACTTTCCGATGAGGAAAAGGAACAGGCTAAAAAGGACATGTCCAATATGCTTGATTATGTCGGCAAATTGGATGAACTTGATACAGACGATGTAGAGGCTATGAGCCATGCATTTCCTGTAAGCAATGTATTTAGGGAAGATGTGGTTACAAACGGTGATGACAGGGATAATATGCTTGCCAATGCACCGGAGGAACGAAACGGATGCTATGACGTTCCTAAGACATTTGATTAGGAGGTGGCTTTTGTGGATTTAATGAGTTTGACAGCAGTAGAGCTTGGACAGAAAATTAAAAATAAAGAAGTGACAGTGAAAGAAGCCGTAGAGGAAAGCCTCCGTCGTATTGATGCACTTGAAAAGGATATTAATTCCTTTGTAACGGTTGATAAAGAAGGTGCTTTAAAGCAGGCAGAAGAGGTACAGAAAAAAATAGATTCAGGAGAACTTACAGGTCCTCTTGCAGGTGTACCTGTTGCCATAAAAGACAATATGTGTACAAAAGGGCTTTTGACCACATGTTCTTCAAAAATACTAGGTAATTTTGTACCGACTTATACTGCTACGGCGGTTGAAAAGCTTAAAGAGGCAGGAGCGGTTATAATCGGTAAAACCAATATGGATGAGTTTGCCATGGGAAGTACATCAGAGACTTCGTATTACGGAGCTACTAAGAATCCCTGGGATAAGGACAGAGTTCCGGGAGGTTCATCAGGTGGTTCTGCTGCGGCAGTTGCCGCTGAGGAGGTACCATATGCTCTCGGCTCCGATACAGGTGGTTCAATCAGACAGCCTGCATCATTTTGTGGTGTGACAGGCATCAAGCCGACATACGGAAGGGTGTCACGTTATGGACTTATAGCTTATGGTTCTTCACTTGACCAGATTGGACCTATAGCTAAGGATGTAAGAGATTGCGCAACTATCTTAGAGATAATTTGTCAGCATGACGACAAGGATTCTACTTCATATAAGGATGCGGCATCTGATTTTACATCAGCACTTGTAGATGATGTTAAGGGTATGAAGATAGGTATACCAAGTGACTATTTTGCGGAGGGTATAGATCCGGAGGTTAAAGAGGCTGTACTTGCAGCTGCAAAGGTTCTTGAAGAAAAGGGGGCTATCGTTGAAGAATTTTCACTTGGTATGGTTGACTATGCGATTCCGGCTTATTATATAATTGCATCAGCAGAAGCTTCATCAAACCTTGAAAGATTTGATGGAGTAAAATATGGTTACAGAACTGCTGATTATACAGATCTTCATAATATGTATAAAAAGACTCGTTCAGAGGGCTTTGGTGCTGAGGTTAAAAGAAGAATTATGCTTGGTTCGTTTGTTTTAAGTTCCGGTTATTATGATGCATATTATGTAAAGGCGCTTAAGACTAAGGCACTTATCAAAAAAGCATTTGATGATGCATTTGCCAGGTATGATGTGATACTTGGGCCGGTTGCACCTACAACTGCTTTAAAATGTGGGGAGTCCTTAAGTGACCCTATCAAGATGTATCTTGGAGATATATATACAGTATCTGTAAACCTAGCGGGACTTCCGGGTATATCACTTCCTTGCGGATATGATAAAAACGGACTTCCAATCGGTCTTCAGTTACTTGGACAGACCTTTGATGAAAAGAGTATCTTAAGAGCTGCATATGCTTATGAGCAAAGCAGAAGCTATAAGAGATCTCCGATTGCAGAAAGGGGGCTTTAGAATATTATGGAAAAGACATACGAAACCGTGATAGGACTTGAAGTCCACGTTGAGCTTGCGACCAAGACCAAGATATTCTGCGGTTGTTCTACAGAGTTCGGTGGAGAACCGAATACTCATACGTGTCCGGTTTGTACCGGTATGCCGGGTTCACTTCCGGTACTTAATAAAGCGGTACTTGAAAAGGCGGTAGCCGTTGGTCTTGCAACTAATTGTAATATAACCGGAAAAGGTAAATTTGACAGAAAGAATTATTTCTATCCGGACAACCCTCAGAACTACCAGATATCACAGCTTTATTTTCCTATATGCCGTGATGGTAAGGTTGAGATTGAGGTTGATGGAGAAAAGAAATATGTAAGGATACATGAGATACACATGGAGGAGGATGCGGGTAAACTCGTACATGATTCATTTACGGATACCTCTCTTGTGGATTATAACCGTTCAGGTGTGCCACTTATCGAGATAGTATCAGAGCCGGATATGCGCTCTGCGGAAGAGGTTATAGCTTATCTTGATAAGTTAAGACTTATAATCCAGTATCTCGGTGCTTCGGACTGCAAATTAAATGAGGGCTCAATGAGAGCCGATGTAAACCTTTCCATAAGAGAGGCAGGCACTGAAGAATTCGGCACCAGAACTGAGATGAAAAACCTCAATTCATTTAAGGCGATTGCCAGAGCGATTGAAAATGAAAGAGAAAGGCAGATAGATATTATCGAATCCGGAGAAAAGGTAATTCAGGAGACAAGAAGATGGGATGATGAAAAGGGTTATTCATATGCAATGCGTTCAAAAGAGGATGCGCAGGACTATAGATATTTCCCTGATCCTGACCTTGTTCCTATTATTGTGGATGATGAGTTTTTAGATACGATAAAGAGACGTCAGCCGGAGCTTCGTGATGAAAAGAGAATTCGTTACAAGGAAGAATTTAGTATCCCTGATTATGATATAGATATCATAACCAACTCAAAGAAAATGGCAGATATATTTGAGGAAACCATTGCTCTTGGTGCAGAACCCAAGAAGGTTTCAAACTGGCTTATGGTTGAAACCATGAGACTTATGAAGGAACATGATAAGGATGCGGATGATATATCCTTCTCAGCTAAAAATCTTGCCAAGATAATTGAGATGGTGGATAAGAAAGTCATAAACGGTTCAGTTGCAAAGGAAGTTTTCGAAAAGGTATTTACCGATGACATAGAACCTGAAAGCTATGTAGAAGAAAATGGACTAAGGACTGTCAATGACGAGGGTGCGCTTACCAAGACTATCGAGGAGATAGTTGCAGCCAATCCAAAGTCAGTTGAGGATTATAAGAGCGGTAAGGAAAAGGCAATCGGATTTTTGGTCGGACAGACTATGAAGGCTATGAAGGGTAAGGCAGATCCGGGAGAAGTAAACAGAATTTTAAAAGAGATACTTTCTAAGTAATTTCTTATCGGCTGTACTAAGAATGTATATGCGTAGCTCACTTTCGCTCACGCTACGCTTAGCACGTTTTAAATACAGGTCGATAAGAAGTATGTTGCAAACGATTGAGTGAGAAAAGGAGAAAAATATGAGAACTTATTTGGTAACAGGCGGAGCCGGATTTATCGGTTCAAATTACATTCACTACATGTTTAAAAAGTATGACAATGAAATCAGGATCATCAATGTTGATGCACTTACTTATGCAGGTAATCTTGAAAACTTAAAGGACATTGAAAACAGAGATAATTATACATTTGTTAAGGCCAATATCTGCGATAAGGAGGCTATTGCAAAGATATTTGCGGAAAATGATATAGACAGAGTTGTACATTTTGCAGCAGAGTCACACGTTGACAGAAGTATAAAGAATCCTGAGGTTTTTGTGCAGACCAATGTACTTGGAACAGCGGTTATGCTTAACTGCGCAAAAGCAGCCTGGGAGCTTCCGGATGGCGGATTCAAGGAAGGTAAAAAGTTTTTGCATGTATCAACTGACGAAGTTTACGGTTCGCTTCCGGATGATGACAATGCATTCTTCTATGAGACTACTCCCTATGATCCGCATAGCCCGTACTCGGCAAGTAAGGCCTCTTCAGATATGCTTGTAAAAGCCTATATGGATACTTACAAGTTCCCTGCCAATATAACAAACTGCAGCAACAACTATGGTCCTTACCAGTTCCCTGAGAAGCTTATACCTCTTATCATCAACAATGCACTCCAGGGTAAAAAACTTCCTGTATATGGTGATGGAAAAAATGTACGTGACTGGTTGTTTGTGGAGGATCATGCCAAGGCTATCGATATGGTTCAGGAGCAGGGCAGACTCTTTGAAACCTACAATATCGGTGGTCACAATGAAAAGCAGAATATTGAAATAATTAATATAATTATAGATACACTTCAGGAGATGCTTCCGGATGGTGACCCAAGAAAACAGCTTGTTTCAAAGGATTTAATTACTTATGTTGAGGACAGAAAGGGACATGACAGGAGATATGCCATAGCACCTGATAAAATTAAGGCTGAGATAGGCTGGTATCCTGAGACTATGTTCGCTGAGGGTATCAAAAAGACTATCGCATGGTTTTTCGAACATGAGGATTGGATGAAAAATGTAACCAGCGGTGATTATCAGAAGTATTATGAGGATATGTACGCAGGTAAATAAATCTGTGTTCCGTACACATGTAAGTAACAGCTTAAGCAGATTACGGATTGCAAGGTTTAGATTAGAGTGATGTAACTTTGTTATAACATTATGTAAGGTTTAGAATCGGAGGATTAAATTGTATGAAAGGAATTATTTTAGCAGGTGGTTCGGGTACCAGACTTTATCCGCTTACAAAGGCTGTTTCAAAGCAGATTATGCCGGTATATGACAAGCCGATGATTTACTATCCTTTGTCAACTCTTATGCTTGCAGGCATAAGGGAGGTACTTATTATATCAACACCAAGAGACTTACCTACATTTGAAGAACTCTTTGGAGATGGTTCACAGCTTGGTATGAAGTTCTCTTATAGAGTTCAGGAAACACCAAGGGGACTTGCTGATGCATTTATAATTGGTGAAGAATTTATCGGATCTGACAGCGTAGCATTGGTTCTCGGAGATAATATTTTCTATGGACAAAGTTTTTCCAGGGTTTTAAAAAATGCAGCCTCCAGAGAAAAGGGAGCTACAATATTCGGATATTATGTAAAAGATCCGAGAGAGTATGGGGTAGTTGAATTTGATGAAACAGGAAAGGCTTTATCTATTGAAGAAAAGCCGGAGCACCCGAAGTCAAATTATGCAGTACCGGGTCTATATTTCTACGATAATGATGTAGTTGAGATTGCAAAAAATGTTAAGCCGTCCGCCAGAGGTGAGATAGAAATTACAAGTGTAAACAATGTTTATCTTGAAAGAGGCGACCTTATGGTTGAAACTCTTGGACGAGGCTTTGCATGGCTTGATACAGGTAACCATGATATGCTTCTTGATGCGGCAGATTTTGTAGCTGCTTTCCAGAAAAGACAGGGCATGTATATTTCATGCATAGAGGAAATTGCCTATAGACGCGGCTTTATAGATAAGGAACAACTTCTCAAACTTGCCGAACCACTTATGAAAACAGCTTACGGACAGTACCTTGTCGACGTAGCTAACGGATTGTAAATTCCGGTTTATCGCATAAAGGTGATACCGGATACTGCTCATATAATTTCACACCAATTTAGTTTTTTTCAAACAGAAAGTATATGAAAAGGCTGATACAC
>CADCDW010000031.1 GCA_902800325.1 uncultured Lachnospiraceae bacterium | reverse complement strand
TATTTTTTCATAATTAGCAGCATCAACTGTCTTACCGTCAACCTTTACGCCTGCAAAATGGTCATATGTAGTCTCGTCATTTTCCGTACGCTTAAATGTAAAATCAAGTGTTCCGGTTGTACCTTTTGACCAGCTTGCGCCTGCACCTGATGTATTTTTATATTCGAGCCTTGATACCGTATCTGTATCATCTTTTTTATCCGAGTCTTCCTTCTTTTCTGCTATAGTTACTTTTACACAGGCTGCATCTGAATCAATATGTTCGTCATCTCCTACAGCCTTATACCATACATAGTAGGTTCCCACTTCGGTGCCAATAGGGATGGATGTTGACCATCCATCTGACGGTGCTGTGGTTTCATCAGGACCTATGGCGTACTGCATCGTGCCGCCTGAAGTTTCACCTACTGTCACAAGCGCCTGCGCTAAACCATTGAAGGTCAAAGTTTTGGCTGTCGGAGCATTCGTAACAGTTGCAATTTCCTTTTGCAAATAAGCATTAACTATCAGCTCCTGATTATCAGACGCAAGTGTTGTATATGTTGCCTTTACACGCACATAATAGGTTTCGGGTACAAGACCAGTAATATCACTGCCTGTGCCGGATGTCCATTCTGAGTCGCCCTTCTTTTGATACTCCATTGCAGTTATAATGCCGATGAGCTTTCCATCGTTATTATCTGCTGTTGTGCAGTCAACCGCAGATGCTGTAGGGGCATCCGGTTTTGTTTTTTTCGTCGGTGCTGTCAAACTAATCTCAGTATCAGCTTCAGGCGTTCCGGAAACCGTAATCTGCGTGTAGCTGTCGCGGGTCACAGAGATTCCGTTGGTAGCTTCAACTCTGTAATCTGTTGGAAAATAATATCCGTCATCTGCAATATAAACAACATCTGTCATAGCTCCTGACAAATCGGTCTGTGATTCATTTCCGGAAGCATCAGTTTTTGTCATATAGTCGTCCGAGGTGATAGTCACCTTATATCCTTTTAGTACTAAGTGTAACGTACTCTCTTTCTGAATATTATAATCAGCAAGTGTTTTATTATCTTCAAGTTGTTTACCCGCAAATATCAGCCTTTGCCTATCAGGCGAAATATTTTCTTTTTCTTGTATCTTTGTTTTAACTTTTTCTATAGTATCACTAGATTCCACATCAATGGTAATCGTCTTACCCGTCAATGTTTTTACAAAAACCTGCATCGCATATACCTTCGTGCACATTCCCATAGTCAAGCCAAGCACCATCCCTAATGTAAGCAGAAATCTCAGTAACATCCCTCCTACTTTCTTTTCTTTCTTCATATGATATCCTCCTCGTATAATACAAGTATATTAAATATATCTTGATAAATTAATAAATAATGTTCAATCGGCTTTGTAAAGGCCATGATATAATTATTCCTTAGTGTCAGTTTGACACACTTTACTATAACTGGAATTTAATTATTATTTATCAGGTTTTACCTGTCATATTATTATAACACATAATGTGTAACAAATCTGCCACAAATATATCCTTTTTTCAATCATATTAAAAAATATAATATCAAAATAATTCAATAACATTTTTTCTATAACCACCAAAAGCAAATTACCCCAGTTTATACCCCAGGCTATACCCCAATTTAGATAAAAATAAGACAAAACAGGACAAACAAGTACGACCGGCTACGAACAAATTGCAGGTTTAAAAACCACACATTTATGCGGTTTTTAAAGTAAAAAAGATGGTTATCTACAAAACAGGACAACCATCTACAAAATATAATGCGGATAACAGGGTGCTGCTTGCCAGTGGCAAGCGTTTAGCACCGACCGGAGCGGAGACTGAACCTCAGGTTCAGCGACGCTATGCGCTCCGTAAAAAAGGCCAAGGGCTTTTGCCCTTGACCTTTTTTACAGTGCGGATAACAGGAGTTGAACCTGCACGGGTGTTCCCACCAGAACCTAAATCTGGCGCGTCTGCCAATTCCGCCATATCCGCATAATCAAAAGGTTTCAGGATAGCATTCCTGAAACCCTATATTTACTTTATGTAAGTGAGACACGGGGGAATCGAACCCCCGACAACTTGATTAAAAGTCAAGTGCTCTACCGACTGAGCTAGTGTCCCATATATATTTAAAACTAGCTGGGCTAGTTGGATTCGAACCAACGAATGCAGGAGTCAAAGTCCTGTGCCTTACCGCTTGGCGATAGCCCAATATTTTATCGGGATATCCCGAGAGGATATATAAGCATTACTTACTTATATACAGGGTGGATAGAGGGACTCGAACCCTCGGCCTCCAGAGCCACAATCTGGCGCGCTAGCCAACTGCGCCATACCCACCATCTAATATAAAAATGTGCCCGAAGGGATTCGAACCCCCGACCCACGGCTTAGAAGGCCGTTGCTCTATCCAGCTGAGCTACGGACACATTTAATTTTCACAATATGTAATTTGCGAAAATAAAGAGCGGGTGATGGGAATCGAACCCACGTATCTAGCTTGGAAGGCTAGTGTTCTACCATTGAACTACACCCGCATGTTACATATGCATATAAGTGTTTCAGTCGGGGTGACAGGATTCGAACCTGCGACCTCCTGATCCCAAATCAGGCGCTCTAGCCAAGCTGAGCCACACCCCGATGGAATCTTTATGTTAAACGATTTTATGTATCCCATCGCTTGACGCAAGACATATTATATTATATCAGATTATTATTGTCAACAACTTTTTTAAAAAAAATGAAACTTTTTTTCAAAAGCCTTTTTTAAAAAAATGATACTTTTTAAACCTTTTTTAATCCGACTAAATATTATATTTATATTGGTTTATTGTCAAAAAACAGGAGGGTAATTTCTTATCCTCCTGCCTTATAGTTTAATTATTAAATTCTGACAGAGCAAATACTATTCAGCATCATCCTCTGCATCATCTGAAATGACATCATCCTCATCATCATCGAAGAAGCTGTCATCAAAATCATCATCGAAATCGTCAAAATCATCAAGATAATCCGGTGTAAGATACTTATAAACAGCCACACAGATACCTACAATTATAGTAATAATTCCTACGATAATAGCTACAGCTAAAAACGCATTTTTTGCTTCTTCTACACAATCATCTTTTTGCACAATCTTAACTTCATCACAGTTTTTGCACATAACTAAAATACCTCTCTTTCATGTAATATTATCCTTATCTTTGTCCAAAACAAAGAACCATAGACGTATTATAACATATTTTTTATATGATTTCCACTCAAAATAATATTATTTTTATCATAATACTATTTTTATCATAAATAAAATTATTTAATTAAAAGCATACAATATATCATGTAATATATCCTAATTACAGTTTTTTCATTTTTACTAAAGAGGCAAACATCCTCTTTTCTCCTACTCTCTCGAAATCAACTGTAATCTCCTTATCGCTACCGGCAGGTACAACAGATATAACAGTTCCTGTTCCAAATTTGATATGCCTTACCTTATCTCCCACCTTATAATCCGAAGATGAATTATCTCCCATAGGAAATGCTTTTCCAAATCCCGGATTGGCTGAGGGATTGCTTCCGTATGACTTTTTAGCATAAGGATTATTTTTACCGTAATCACTTTGATTGGTTTTAGGTCTGCCAAATCCTATGTTGGAAATAGGTTTTCTTATAACGCTCTGACCAAACCCTATGCCAAATTCTCCTCCGAATGATGCATCAGATATATTGCCGGATTTATCTATATATTCCTCCGGTATTTCCTCTATAAACCTTGAAATATTGGAATAACAAGTATTACCCCTAATCATTCTCTGCGCTGCCGCTGACAGATATAACTCTCTCATAGCTCTCGTTATACCTACATAACAAAGCCTTCTTTCTTCTTCTACAGCATCCGGATCATCCGAGTCCATAGACATCTGACTTGGAAAAAGTCCTTCCTCCATACCACCGATAAATACATATGAAAATTCGAGTCCTTTTGCACTATGAAGTGTCATAAGTGTTACCTTTTCACTGTCTTCGTCCCCTTCATCAACATCTGCCACCAGTGAAATATCCTCCAAAAGTTCAGTAAGATTGGGATTTTCCGCCTCTTCTTCATACTTCACTATCTTATTTTTTAGTTCCTCGATATTTTCTATGCGTGCTTTTGCCTCATCTGTTCCCTCTGCCATAAGCTCATTGATATAGCCTGTTTTTTCAATCAAAGCATCATATACTTCACTTATAAAAACTCCCTCTTCTTCAAGCATAGCCTTTAACTCATCTATCAGCTCCGCAAATTTCTTTATCTTTTCTGCAGCTCTTGACATACCCGGAACTTCATCTATATCTACCACGGCATCATAGAAATTTATCCCATTATCTATGGCAAAATCATTTATCTTATTTATGGTTGTATCGCCTATACCACGCTTGGGTACATTTATTATCCTTTTTACGGCTGTATCATCACTCGGATTTACAAGCAGCTTAAGATAGCTGACCATATCACGTATTTCTTTTCTGGAATAAAAGTTAGTACCACCGTATAACTTATACGGAATATTCTCATATATAAGTTTTTCTTCAAATACACGAGACTGATTGTTAGTCCTGTAAAGTATAGCTATATCGTCATATGAAACTCCCCGTCTATTTAACGAACGGATTTTCATAGCTATCCTTTCAGCCTCTTCATACTCATTGGCATACCTTGTAAATCTTACTTTGTCACCTTCTTCATTTTCTGTCCAGAGTTTCTTTTCCTTTCTGCCATTGTTATGCGCTATAACAGCGTTGGCAGCATTGAGTATATTTTTTGTTGAACGGTAATTTTGTTCAAGTCTTACAACCTCTGAGTCAGGATATGTTTCCTCAAAATTAAGTATATTATATATATTAGCTCCTCTGAATTTATATATACTCTGATCGTCATCACCGACCACGCATAGATTTCTGTACTTTGCTGCAAGTTGCTTAACAAGTACAAACTGAGTATGATTTGTATCCTGATATTCATCGACCATTATGTATTTAAACCTTTCCTGATACTCCGCCAAAGCGTCAGGATTTGTCTCGAAGAGAAATATGGTCTGATATATCAAATCATCAAAATCAAGAGCATTGTTGCTCTTTAACCTCTTTTGATACTCTCTGTATATATTTGCAACCTGCTGATCACGAAAGCTTGTTGCATGCTCTCTCTCATAATCATCAGGCGACATATAATTTTCCTTTGCCTTTGAAATAGCCGATAGCATAGCTTTTTCCGGATAAAGTTTCGGATCAAGATTAAGATATTTTATAACCTCTTTCATGACAACTTTCTGTTCATCCGTGTCATATATGGAAAAGTCCCTTGTTCCTCCGATTTTATCAATATGCTTTCTGAGTATCCTCACGCACATGGAATGAAAAGTAGAAACCCATATACTTTCAGAGCCAAAGCCAACCAGATTATCTACTCTTTCTCGCATTTCGTTGGCTGCTTTATTGGTAAATGTTATTGCAAGTATATTGTAAGGATTTATCCCCAGCTCATCTATAAGATATGCTATTCTGTGTGTAATAACTCGTGTTTTTCCACTTCCCGCTCCTGCAAGTATAAGAAGCGGTCCTTCGGTGTAACAGCATGCCCGCTGTTGTTCTTTGTTTAAATTACTCAATTTTTTCCTCCTGTAACCCCTTTTCCCAATCGAGTGCAGGGAAGATGAAATCGCATCCTACCCGCTGCACAGCCTGCGTATCCTGTAGTGACAGCTTTCATTATGCGGGCGTATGCATTAAAAAAACCGGGTCAGCAATCACCAACCCGGTCAATGATTAACTAACTGTTATTTTACGAAAACTTTGCAGTTATTTCTTCGTTTGCTTTCATGGCATCTTCTTCCATCTTCTTACGGTAATCAAGAAGCTTTGTCTTTAACTCCTCATGCTTGATTGCCATAATCTGAAGTGCCAGATAGGCTGCATTTTTACCACCGTTAATTGCTACAGTTGCAACAGGTATTCCTGAAGGCATCTGAACTATCGAATATAAAGCATCCATACCATCAAGTACAGAACCGGAAAGAGGAACTCCGATAACAGGAAGCACTGTCATGCTTGCTACTACTCCCGGGAGTGCAGCCGCCATGCCTGCTGCTGTTATTATAACCTCTGTTCCGTCATTATTTGTTTCCTCTATAAATGCTGCAAGTCCGGCATGTGCTCTATGTGCCGAAAGGCATCTGACATTTACATCTACACCATAATCTTTAAGTATCTCTACTGCAGGTTCAATCTTACTCATATCACTTGTTGAACCCATTATAACTGCAACTTTCATAATTAATCTCCTTATCATTTTACTGCATTGGCTGTCCGTTGTCTTGGACAGGCTGCGTATACTGCTGCTGCTGTTGCTGCCCTGCATACTGCATCTGCTGCTGTCCTCCGTATTGCTGCTGCGTTCCGTACTGTACCTGCTGCTGTCCGCCGTACTGCTGCTGTTGTATATTGTTCTTTTCATCAACAGCCGCTATTACACTTCCAAGATTGCTATTGACCGCACCGGCAATTTGGTCAGAATATCCAAAAAATATACCCGGTTTTATAGGTGCAAGTATAGCCTGCATCTCCTGTACAGCCACATCACATGGACGTTTCTTTGAAAATCCACCGGTACTGGCTCTTCCTATAACATGTGTGCTTCCATCTCTTGCAATCAGTATAAGTTGATGCTCCTTACTATATGGAATAAAATTCATACGCATAGTTGTTACACTTCCGTAGACCCAGATAATATCACGTGTAGGGATGGCAAAAAATGCATGATTCTGCATATAAAGCAACGCTGTAGGCGTTATATAGCAACTCATAATCTGTTTTGCATATGGTGCCTCCTGTTCAAGCTGTATAACCTCCTGTTGTGTGAGCTTTCTCCAGCTTTCGTCAGCTCCTTCAAGCAATTTTTTATTGAGTGCTGCTTTTCTTACTCCACCAAGACTGTTTGCCAGATTTGACAGATTGGGATAATTTGATAAATCAATCATTTTTTTCTCCTTTATTATAACGTTAAAATGAATTATTTATTTAATAATTTTTGTGTCCTTTATCTCTGAGTCCTGCCATCGTTCTTTGCATCAAAAGCTCTGCCTCAAGATATTCTTCTATACTTTTTTTCTGAAGCTTAGCCTCAATTAATTCCTCTTCTTTTTCCTTTGCCCTTATGGCTTCCACCTCATCAGGTCTTTCAGCGGTATTGACCAGTATAAGAACATCGTTATTTTCAACTCGCATCATTCCTTCCGAAACTATGGCATACTCTACGCTTCCGTCAGGATGTGTATAGTGAATTGTCCCCGGTACTATAGCTATAACCACATTTCTATGGTTTGCAAGGACACCGTACTCTCCATCTATGGCAGGTATCACTACACTTGAAATTTCTCCCTCAAAAAAAGGATTGTCCGCTTCATATATACGCACTTTAAATGTTTTTTCCATTTAATATCACCTCTTTTAGAGTGTATCAGCTTTTTTAATCGCATCATCGATAGTACCGACATTATAAAATGCTGCTTCCGGAAGAGAATCGTACTTCCCGCTCAATATCTCACCAAAACCTCTTATAGTTTCCGAAAGCGGTACATAAACACCCGGATTTCCTGTAAATTTTTCTGCAACAAACATAGGCTGTGACAAAAATCTTATAATTTTTCTTGCGCGATTTACAATCTGCTTATCCGCATCTGAAAGCTCATCCATACCAAGAATTGCTATTATATCCTGAAGTTCATTATACTTTTGTAAATATTCCTGTACAGTACGAGCCACCCGGTAGTGCTCTTCTCCGACTATATCAGCTTCCAGTATACGCGATGTTGATTCAAGAGGATCTACTGCCGGATATATACCTTGTTCAGCAATTTTTCTACTTAATACTGTTGTAGCATCAAGATGTGAAAATGTTGTAGCCGGGGCAGGATCCGTCAGGTCATCAGCAGGTACATATACTGCCTGAACAGATGTAACAGAACCTTTTCCTGTAGACGTTATCCTCTCCTGTAAATCACCCATTTCCTGAGCGAGTGTAGGCTGATATCCTACCGCCGAAGGCATACGACCAAGAAGCGTCGAAACTTCTGAACCCGCCTGCACAAATCTAAATATATTGTCTATAAAAAGAAGTACATCTTTATGCTCCACATCACGAAAATACTCTGCCATGGTAAGTCCTGAAAGAGCAACTCTCATTCTTACACCCGGAGATTCATTCATCTGACCGAATACCATAGCTGTCTTATCTATGGTTCCGCTTTCCTTCATCTCACTCCAAAGGTCATTTCCCTCACGGCTTCGTTCTCCTACGCCTGTAAATATCGAATAACCGCCATGTTCCATGGCAACATTATGTATAAGCTCCTGTATAAGTACGGTTTTACCAACTCCCGCACCACCAAAAAGACCTATCTTACCACCTTTTGCATACGGTTCAAGCAGGTCAACTACCTTGATACCGGTTTCAAGTATCTCAACACTTGTACTCTGTTCTGAAAATGCCGGCGGTTTTCTATGTATATTCCATCTTTCAGCGTCTTCCGCTATCGGCTCTCCACCGTCTATCGGATTACCGAGCACATTAAACATACGTCCTATAGTCGGTGCACCTACAGGCACTGATATACCTGTTCCCGTAGCTGTTACCTCCATATCTCTTGCAAGTCCTTCACTCTGTGAAAGAATAATACATCTTACTTCATTTTTCCCAAGGAGCTGTGCAACCTCCATGGTCTTTTTTTCTCCATCTACCTCTACGGTAAGCGCCTCTCTTAACTTAGGCGGATTACCGTCCTCAAAGCGGACATCTATAACAGGTCCCGAAACCTGTACTATCTTACCTTTATTCATTTGGTTTCCGCCTCCCTTTGTCTCTTTTTCTTCTGTGCCTTGGCACCTGCCGCAACCTCTGTAATCTCCTGAGTTATAGCAGCCTGTCTGACACGATTATATTCTATCGACAGCTCACCAAGCAATTCTTCTGCGTTGTCATTTGCAGAGCTCATAGCTGTCATCCTTGCGTTTTGTTCACTGCAAAAGCTGTCCACCAAAGCTCCGTACAAATATCCTGCCACATATCCCGGAACTATACTGTCAAGTACACTTTCTGCCGAAGGATAGAACTCATAATCCTCTCCCTTATCAAAAGGGTCATGATTAAATCGGCTTTCCGCCTTTGGTTTTCCGCCAAAATCTGCCCTGTCAAACGGCAAAAGCTTATCAACAACAACTTCTGAATCAACGCTACTCTTTAAATTGCTGTATATAATTCTTATCTCATCAACATTTCCAAGTGTATATTCCATAAGAAGAATATTGGCAATTTCTCTTGCTCTTCTAAATGTAGGATTTTGGGCAGTATATAAAAATGTCTTTTCTATTGGTATCTTATGTTTTTGAAAATGTTGTCTTCCATACTCTCCCACAACATAAAGCTTAACTTTTTTATGTCTTTTCATTTCCTCATCTGCAGCAACTATAATATTATGATTATATGCGCCTGCCAGACCCTTATCGGCTGTTATAACAAGATATGCATATCTTTCTGCAGGCTTTCTTCCCGTCTCTGGATAAAAGAAATTACTTTTCACATCGGACTTTGTTTCAAATATTCTTTTTATCTCACGTTCTATAACATCGAAGTAAGGCCTTGCAGCATCCAGTTCAAGCTTCGCTTTTCGCATCTTGGTCGAAGCTATCAGATACATTGCATTGGTAATCTTCTTCGTGTTTTTAACGCTTGTGATTCGGTTTTTAATTACCTTTGCACTTGGCAATCCTACTCACCGTCCTCATCGTCCATCTTACTTATATACTCATCACGATATTTTTGGGCTTCACTTATGATAGTCTGCCTGTCATCATCAGATAAAAGCCCGGTATCATCTATGGCATTACATAAATTAGCATTATAATTATGGAAATACTCAAACAGTCTGCTTCTAAAATCAAGTATACTTTCAAGCGGTATATCCTGCATTACATGCGCAGTCGCCGAAACAAGAGCGATAACCTGTTCATGAAGCTTCATAGGGTGACTCTGAGGCTGTCTTAAAAGTCTCATAAGTCCCTGACCATATACAAGCTGCTTTTTGGTTGTTTCATCAAGATCACTTGAAAACTGTGTAAATACCTCCATCTCTCTATACTGGGCAAGATCAAGCCTTACACCACCCGCTGCCTTTTTCATAGCCTTAGTCTGAGCCGCACCACCTACACGAGAAACCGAAAGACCAACATTTACCGCAGGCCTTTGTCCTGAGAAGAACAGCTCACTTTCAAGGAATATCTGACCATCAGTAATTGATATGATGTTGGTTGGTATATATGCAGAAACATCTCCTGCCTGCGTTTCAACTATCGGAAGTGCTGTAAGCGAACCTCCTCCTTTTTCCGCAGAAAGATGCGCCGAACGTTCAAGCAACCTTGAATGAAGATAGAAAACATCTCCCGGAAATGCCTCACGTCCGGGTGATCTTTCAAGCAATAAGCTTAAAGCTCTGTATGCTATCGCATGTTTTGTTAAATCATCATAAACTATAAGTACATCTTTGCCCTGCTCCATGAAGTATTCTCCAATTGCTGTACCTGCATATGGAGCTATATACTGGAGCGGCGCACTGTCAGATGCCGATGCATTAACAACTATGGTATAACTCATGGCATCATGCTTATTTAATGTTCCGACAAGTTGAGCCACACTACTTGCTTTTTGTCCTATAGCAACATATATACATATAACTCCATTACCCTTTTGATTGAGTATTGTATCAAGGGCAACTGTCGTTTTACCTGTCTGTCTGTCACCTATGATTAATTCTCTTTGTCCTCTTCCGATAGGGAACATGGAATCAATTGAAAGAAGACCCGTATCCATAGGTTCATTTACAGGCTGTCTGTCTATAATACTTGGTGCCGGCGTCTCAAGTGCGCGATAATCCTGCTCTCTTATGTCTCCCTTATCGTCAATCGGGTTACCTAAGGCATCCACAACTCTTCCGACAAAGCCTTCACCAACAGCTATACCGGCAGTTTTCTTTGTTCTTCTGACCAAACTGCCATCTGTTATCTCATCATCATCTCCAAAAAGGATAACACCTATCTCTCCTCGTCTTAAATCCTGTACCATACCCTTTACGCCGGATTCAAAAACAACGATCTCTCCGTATCTGACCGAATCAAGACCTTCGACAACTACTATACCGTCACCGACCGTCTTAACCTTTCCTTCCTCTTCTGCAACAGCTTCCAGCTCAAAATCATCTACAGACTTTTTAAGTATGGTAAGCATCTGATCCGGCTGTGACTTGCTGGCATATCTTGCGGATATTTCCGAAAGCTTATCCTTGAACTGTGCCAGTCTGCCCTCCGGAGTCCAATTATATACTTCTGTGTCATAAATAAGCTTGAAGCCCTTAATCTCCTTATCTTCTACCCAGCAAAGAGCGATATCTTCCTCGTATTTGTTTTTAAGAAAGGCTTCAAATCTACCTGTCTGTTCTTCGGACGGTGCTGCCTTGGCATAAAGATAGGCTTTTTTTGTCTCAGGCATATTACTCTCCATCCTTTACGCTCCTTTCAGCATCCTCCAAAAATACATCATAAGCTTTTTCTATATCATCACTCATAAATATCTTCTCAGCAGCCTTGCTTACCATATCGGTAATATCTTTGCTGGCACTGTTAATGATATTGGCACGAACACTTTCAGCTTCTTTTCGCGCATCATCTACTATCTTGTCAGCCTTTTCCTTGGCTTCCTTCTCTTTTTCTACCCGCATATTGTCAAGCTCTGCAGAAGCTTCTTTTTTCTTTCCTGCTATCTCATCATCAACTTCCTTGAGTTTGTTCTGATATTCTTCTTCCTTTTTCTTAGCGCTTGCCAGTTTTTCATTGGCCTCATCATCCATATTCTTATAATGAGCAGTTCTCTTATCCATAAAGTCTTTTACCGGCTTGTAAAGCAATATGTACAAACCGAAGAAAAGAATTGCGAAGTTTGCAAGATGAAGTAATATCTGTTGAAAATCAATATTAAGCGGTAATCCTGTTAGTACCATATTAGACACCTCGCTTTGCTACATTACAAATACTATAAGTATCGCTACAACCAATGCATATATAACAACCGTCTCTATAAATACAAGTCCAAGCATCATAAGTCCCTGTATCTTACCACTTGCTTCTGGCTGACGTGAAACGCCTTCTGCCGACTTTGAAATAGCAAGACCCATTCCTATGGCTCCACCAAGTGCTGCAAGACCGATTGCTATAGCAGCAGCCATAGCCTTTGAACCTGTTGAAGAATCAGCATCTTCATCAGCTTCCGCATCTGCTGTTTCAGCTTCAAATGACACTACATTTTTTCCTGCATTAACCTCATCTGTAACTTGTGTTTCATATACTGTCTGCACAGATGACTTAGCCTGTGTAAGTTTTGGTGCCACAAAAACCAATACGGTTAAAAGCACTATTATTATCGCCAATACTATAGGTACCTTTTTTGATATTTTAATATTCATTATTTCATCCTCCAATTATTATTGTTTAAATTAATACTTCGTTTTGTTCTTTCTTTTGTTTCTTCTCCTTAGGCTTGGGAGGTTCCGAAACCTCTCCGTAGAAAATCGATGTTAAAAGTGTAAGTACATATGCCTGTATGAGTGCATGCAAAAGTGTAAATAAAACTCCTACCACAACAGGGAGCAAAATCGAAAGCCCTAAAGTAAAGTATATAAGTTCCGTAACAAGCATACCCGATAAAAGCGCTCCAAACAAACGGAAACTCATAGATAGCGGAAGTGAGAATTCTTTCAAAGTAAGTCCTACACCTCTAAGCTTGTTGTTCATAATACCTCCGGACATTATCACAAGATATGACAAGCATCCCATCATAATCGCTCCGTTTATATCTGCAAGCGGTGCCGGAAGTGATATCGAATGTCCCTCGGTTGTAATCGCCTGTATTCCAAACAGTTCAAACAATGTACCTGTAAATACATAGGTTCCGGTTGCAAATATGTACGCCCCCAAAAAACCGTTGCTGTGTGGACTGTTGGTCTTGGCAAGATTATCAAAAAAACCGACCCAGGTTTCCAAAATCATCTGAAATTTACCCGGAACATTTTTAAATTTTGGTATAACAAATATCCTTACTATAAGAGCAAACAGTAATATGACTGCTGTTACAACATATCCCGCTACAAGCGAAGGATTTACTGCTATACCAAACAGATTAATCTTGTTTTCCTCATGGAGAACCGCATCCCTCATCATCTCTTTTATCGTCTCGTGTTTTTCAACAGCACCGTTGGTAAAAGCAATTCCGGCAGCAAGAACAATTTCGATTATGATGAGTAAAATAATGGCAGTTGTCCTTTTCTTTTTACTCAAATCAAAGACTCCTTTCTCATATATGTAATTTTTAAATTTAAATTTTATGATATTTTCTACAATAATTCAGTATATCACTTTTTCTTCTTTTAATAAACAATATCTTTTACTATTTTTTCAGGTTCTTTCTTATTATCCGATATCTTATAGGCATTTAATAATCTGGCTTTTGCTTCATCCATGACATCTTTATCATCTGAGTGTATATATGCAAAAACATCACCCTTTTTAACATAATCCCCCAGATGCTTTTTGATATCTATACCCACAGCAAGATTTATCTTGCTTTCCTTGGTCTCCCTGCCACCTCCGAGTATAAGACTAACCATGCCGACTTCACTGGTTTTGCATTCTGACAGATATCCTTCTTCTTCCATATAAACCGGTTCGATATATCTTGCCTTAGGAAGTTTGTCCGGATTGTAAATCATCTGAGCATCACCACCCTGGGCTTTAACAAATTCCGCGAGTTTATCAAGTGCCCTTCCGCTTGTTATCGCTTCCTCACAAAGCTTTCTTGCCTGCTCATACGATAACATATCACTGTTTTTAGATGCTTCTTTTTCATCATAATTTTTTGCTCCCATAAGCATATATGAAGCAAGTGTAAGCGATACTTCCAACAATCTATATATACCATAATCAACATCCTCAAGTTTTTTCAACTTAAGTACCTCTATGGCCTCGTATATCTCAAGTGCATTTCCCACCTTGCAACCAAGAGGTTCATTCATATCGGTTATTATCCCATAAGTTTTCCTTCCTGCACCATTTCCTATATCGACCATTGCCCTTGCAAGTGCATTGGCAGATACTTCATCCTTCATAAATGCTCCGGAACCACATTTCACATCAAGCACTATTACATCGGCTCCTGCAGCCAGCTTTTTACTCATTATACTTGAAGCTATAAGCGGTAGACTATCGACTGTTGCAGTTACATCTCTTAAAGCATATATTTTTTTATCTGCCGGTGCCAGGTTTCCTGTTTGTCCAACTAACGAAAGCTTGATATTGTTAACATTATTTATAAATTCATCTTCGGATATGGCCACATTAAATCCTTTTATAGCCTCCAGCTTGTCTATGGTACCTCCTGTATGTCCAAGCCCTCTTCCGCTCATTTTTGCTATAGGAACACCTAAAGAAGCGAGTATCGGTGCAACTATAAATGTTGTCTTGTCACCAACCCCGCCTGTACTGTGTTTATCTACCTTTATTCCATTTATTCCCGATAAATCAAGTCTGTCACCACTGTCAGCCATCGCATTTGTGAGTTCTATCGTTTCAGCTTTTGTCATACCGTTAAAATAAACGCACATAAGCCATGAAGCCATCTGATAATCCGGTATCTGTCCTTTTGTAAATCCATCAACTATGTATCTAATCTCATCCTTACTGTGTTCCCCATTATTCTTTTTTTTCATAATAAGGTCATACATCCTCATGCAAATCACCCCGCACCTTTTATATAATCCTTTTAAGAAAGCTTTCCCCTATGGAATGAGTATCTTTAACAATACTTCCCGATAAATATTCTTCAACTGTTTTTCCTATATCGGCAAATGAACTGATTACTCCAAGATTTGTATCTTTTTTTAAATTCTTACCGTAAATCAAAACCGGAATATACTCTCTGGTATGATCTGTTCCTTTAAAAGTAGGATCGCAACCATGATCTGCATTTATTATAACTATATCTTCATCTTTCATAATCGGCATAAGCTTTTCGCCAAGCCACTTATCAAATTCTTCCAACGCATTTTTATACCCTGCCACATCACGTCTGTGTCCATATTTCATATCAAAATCAACAAGGTTTGTAAATATAAGTCCCTCATCAACATTATTCATATATTCTATGGTCTTATCCATACCATCTGTGTTTCCGTTCGTATGTATTCCTTCAAAAATACCTACATTATTAAATATATCTCCTATTTTTCCTACTGCATATGTCTTTATATTTTTTTCTTCCAAATGTACCAGTACATTGTCTTTATCAGGTGGAAGCGCATAATCACGCCTGTTTGTCGTTCTTTCATAACCAGCCTTTGTACTTACAAAAGGTCTGGCTATGACACGTCCTACATTGTTATCTCCTTGGAGTATCTCTCTGGCGATTTCGCACATCCTGTACAGATTATCAAGTCCGACCTTTTCTTCTGATGCAGCTATCTGAAATACCGAATCAGCAGACGTATAAACAATCGGATATCCGGTATCCATATGTTCGTCACCATACTCCTTGATAATAACCGTTCCGGAAGCCACCTTGTTTCCATATACTCCCCCGCATCCGGTTTTTTCTATAAATTCATCTATTATATCTTTGGGAAATCCGTCCGGATATGTAGGAAATGGTATCTTGGTATATAGACCTATCATCTCCCAATGTCCGGTCGTTGTATCTTTACCGTTAGACATTTCCTTTGCCTTGCCATAACAGCCGATGACTTCATCCGATTCTTTTGTATTTGAAGATTTTTTCAAAAAAATGCCGTCTTTATTGTTAAAGCTTGTTCCATCTATCTTATAGAGTCCAAGCTTAGACATATATTTAAACTTAGCATCCGGATATGTCTTTAAAATATGCCCAAATGTATCCGCACCATTATCACCATATCTGTCTGCATCCGGCATCTCACCTGCTCCGGCACTATCAAGCACTATCCATATAACCCGTTTTCCCATAATCAGTCTCCTCGTACTATTTCAATCCCAAAAACTCATCTATTCCATTGGCTATCCCCACAACAATCTTATACTGATACTCATCAGTTGCCATAAGAGTATCCTCTTCAGGGTTGGTCATATAACCCATTTCAACTATTGTTACCGGAACCATACACCAGTTTATACCACTCATAGTATCAGTTTCCCAAACATACTCACGATTTGCCCCGGTTTCTTTCACCATGTTATCCAATACGCTCTCAGCCAAAGCCTTACTTTTTTCGTAATACTCACTGTTATACGGATTATAAGCAGTCTGGCATATGGTCATAGCTCCTTTTGCCGATGAATTCTCCGAACCGTTTGCATGAATTCTTATAAATGCATCTGCATTGGCCTCATTGGCAATCGCTGCCCTCTCACTGTTACTTATATTGACATCGTTGGTTTCACGAACCATTATAACCTCGTATCCCCTGTCCTCAAGTTCATCACGAAGTTTCAGTGCCACCATAAGATTAAGTTCATACTCTGCAAGCCCGGAAGCAACTCCTCTTGTTCCGCTTGAAACCTTTGCTTTTGTCTCCGATGCTCCGGGACCCACGGGTTCCTGTTCTGAATTTCCCTGTGCCTGATGTCCTGCATCTATAACCACAAGATATCCGTTGGATTTATCCAAAACAACTTCTTCTGTTGTTGTTTCTGTTGTTTTTTTACTATCGCTGTCTGTGCCTTTATCTTCCGTATCACCATCTATATCAGACAATGTTGCTGTCTCAATCTTTGTTGTATTATCCTCTGAAGTTGCTTCTGTTTCTTCATTGGTTGTATCCGAATTTATTTTTTTTGATTTATCATCGCCGCATCCTGACAAAACCATAGATGATAAAAACAAAATCAAAAATGAAGCTATAAGCTTTTTTATGTTTAATCCGTTATGTCTCATCATCTTAGCGATACCCCATATCCTTTTCATAATTAACTATCAATTCAAGATTGGCTTTTTCAATAGCACTGAGCGAATTTTCATCAAATTCACCCGGAGCAATCTTACCCTGATACCATGAACAGGAATTAAAATACGCCTGAAGCTCATCATCATCAAACAGTCTGCCATGTCTTGCATATATCTCATTTCTGGCTATCCTGCACTGATCCTTTGTCAATCCCGCTATATCGGAAACCGCAAGATATGTAGTACTGCTATTTTCTAAAATATATTCTTTCTTTGCCTCTTCCGTGGTAGCCTGTGTGGTTGCTTCAGTAGCTGCTGTAGTTGCCTCAGTTGTGGCCTCGGTAGTTGCTTCTGTAACAGCAGTAGTAACCTCAGTGGCTTCTGTTGATACTGTAGTGTTGCCGGCACCATAATACGAATTGTACATTTCAGTTATAACTCTTTCTGAATCTGTTAGTGAAAGAGCATTTGAATTGATGGCAATACAGGATAATTTAACTCCGTCGTCTACATTAAACTGTACAATTATAGGATCAGTCCTATTGTTAAGCTTATCATTATAGTCTCCTGTTACCTGAACCAGTTTTTCTCCATCTTCTTTAAAATAATCCCATTTTGCACCACCTATGGATTTACTGAAAAGTTCTCCATATGTAGCTGTGTAACTTGCACCTGAAAGCTGTATACTTGCATTTTTAACATCTTTAATCTGTTTTTTCTTTCCCATGGCGACAAAGCAAATAATAGCCGTTCCGACTATTATTACAATAATAGATGCACATAATGCTATAAGCCATCCGGCAGACATACCTGAGCCTTTCTTTTTTTCTGCAGGTCTGTGATTTTGAGTTTTTTTCTGTTTGGAAACAGACGCCTGTCCGTATTGTTCCTGTCCATATTGTTCCTGTCTATATTGCTCTGTGCTATGTGTAGGAACAGACTGTTCATACTGCGATTGATTATAGTTTTGCTTCATAGTCTGTGGCGGTAAATTTTGGGGTGGCAAATTCTGATGTGAAAAATTTTGGGGTGGCAAATTTTGCTGCATCATCGGTTGATTATACTGTGGCTGTCCAAATCCCGGATTGTCTACCGGCATGGTTGCTCCATATCCCTGTTGTCCCTGTCCATACGCCGGATTATATTGGGTCTGTCCAAATCCCGGATTATCTACCGGCATAGTTGCTCCATAGCCCTGCTGCCCCTGTCCATACGCTGGATTATATTGAGTCTGCATAAATCCCGGATTATTTACAGGCATGGTTGCTCCATAATCCTGCTGTCCCTGTCCATATGTCGGATTATATTGAGTCTGCACATATCCCGGATTATCTACCGGCATGGTTGCTCCATAATTTTGCTGTCCATAAGGTGTATTGCCCGACTGTCCTCCATAATTCTGATTACCATTATTGTACTGATTATCCATTTCTTTTCTCCTTTTATTCAAAAGCTTCATTTAATCTTTCAGTTCCCGGTAATACAAATCGTCCATCTTTTATAATAAGAACTTTTGTTCCATCCGAATGAACCGATGTAATGCTTCCAATCTCCTCATAAGGAATTGTTATATCAGTATGACAATTAAAATATGCTTTCTTTTGTTCAGCTTTATCCTCTGAATTTCTGAGAATTGAACATTCATTATCCTTGGCAATTATCTCCTTGCCATCAGGATTATATAGCTTCATATCTTCACTATAGCTGTAGCAGGTATCACCAACCGCAAAATGAGGTCCCATTTTCTCTACTATCAAAATCGGGAGTCTTTGAAGTATGTCAAATTTTCTTGCCATAACATATGCTACAGTATTCGTTCCTATAGCAAATTCTCCTATCGGAAGTGTTTCATGATTAAACATAAGGTTTTCTTCTATAAATGCCTTATTATCTTCCGGATTGTCAAAGTTATCACATGAATATCTATACATTTTTCCGTCTTTAAATTCTATGTTGAGATTTATATATTTTAAATCATTCAAATATACCTGACTTACATTAAGAATACCATTTGTACCTGTAAGTACAGGAGATGTAAATACTTCTCCAAGAGGAATATTGACATCTGCAAGACAGTTTTCAAAATTAGTTTCTTTTTCAGTGTCGTTTAACTTGTGAAGCATTACTTTTATATCGGTTTTATTGCCGTTTGCTCCAAGTACATGTACATATTCCGCCTTATTGAGCTCATTTATTATATGCTCCTGAATATTTTTATATAATTCATTGTCAAGTGTATTTACTTTTACAACTTCTGCAAAAATCTCCTCGAAATTTTCTCCTATTTCAGGTATAGGGTATGCTATTATTGTAAAGCTGTATTTATCTCTCGGTATAAACTTATTGGTTATACGAGCCGCTTTAGTCTGATAATCAAGCATAAGCTTTTGCTGTTTTTCGTCAAGCCTTATGGCATGGCTGCATATCTTTGGTTCAAAAGGATTTTCACCAAATGTCTCTATGACGGCCGGTCCCGCATATTCTATTGCCATTTTTTCATTTTTCTTGTAGGTATCCTCTATGACTTCAAGCTTTCTTTCAAGCAAAGCCTTATCTGTATATATAGCCTCATCCATTCTGTGATCATATTCATACTGCTGATTGGCAAATGTCGATATATATCCTGTTCTTATGGTAAGCTTCCTATTGATACGACTTGTTGCATATCTAAATATAACAGGCTTAAGACCACATTCGTTAAACATTTCTATGGCATATTTGATCATACGCTCCTGTCCTATAGAATATCTTATATTCACAGACTTTTTAGGAGTAATATCTATACCCATGGTTTTAAATCCGTTTACAAAACCGTCTACATAGGTTTTTGCCATTGCTTTAACTTCTTTTTCGGTAAGTTTATTTAAAAACTCTGCTGTTTTTGTTTCATTCTCACTTATATATTCACCATATTTGAAAAGATATCGAAGATCTGATAAATCGCTTTTCATAACAATATCATATGCAAATTTAAAATCAGGACTAATAGTTTCAAGTGTTCTCCTTGAAACCATAACATCTGCATAGTCGTACATATGATAGTAAACAGCGTCTTTAACGTATTTATAGCTTAAGGTTTCCGGATCAAGAAATATATTATATACTTCGAGGAATAATTCAATTATCGACGCAAATTCCTCATATCTTTCTTCGTAAAGATATGAAATTATACCTCTAACCTCAAAATATAAAAAGGACAGAATCGGACCGAATTCATCACCCAAAAACTCTACTGCATAGTCAGGATTGGCAAAACTTGTTACATAATTATCAGGCAGTATATCTTCATAAAGGCCCTGATTAATCTCATATAGTTCATTAAAGCTAAGTTTTCCTGTAAACGCGGACTTTGGTATATTGTCATACGCATAAAGTATAAAATCGGCAACCTCTATAAAAAAAGCCTTAAACCTTGCACTATATGCATCTTTTCTTATATACCTAAGTCTTCCTATACATAATTCAATTCTTTCTTTTACATCTACGTCCATTTTCTTAACACTCCTGTATATATTTCCATTTTAATAATTAAAGTATTAAAATAATAAAATAAATAAAAGTTTTATATCTAATCAAATAATTTTAATCTGCAGGATCATTCATCCCGTAGTAATCCTTTTTTTACATTTTTTTCTATAGCATCTTCAACATATCCAAAGAGTTCCTTTGAACCTTCTTCGACAGGCTTTATTCTGCCGGATATCTGGCTTTTTTTCACTTCATGTTCTTTCCATGATTTACCGCCCTGCTTATCTGTAAGCATAACCGGCTGTGTTCTGTCAAGAGCTGCGGCAAATCTTGCTTCGGGAGTATCCCTTCTTTCAAATTCATCCCAAAGTGCTCTAAACTTTTCCGCCTGTTCCTCAGGCAGGAGATTAAATATCCTTTCTGCAGCTTTTACTTCTCTCTCCTGTTTTGTTTTATTGCCCTCTGTATCATAGGCATAAGTATCACCTGCATCTATCTCAACCAAATCATGTATAAGCACCATGGAAACAGTTTTTAAAACATCTATATCTTCATTTGCATATTCAGAAAGAAGTATAGCCATAATCGCCAGATGCCAGCTATGCTCCGCATCATTTTCTTTTCTGCTTCCATCTGAAAGATATGTCTGTCTTACGACTTTCTTAGATTTATCAATTTCCAGTAAAAATTCAAGTTGTTTCCTTAATCTTTCATCCATATATGTTTTGTCCTTTTATCCAACAAAAAAATATAATCCTATTACAAACAAAGGTACAAGTAATGTGAAAATATTTAAAGATATCGACCATCTTTTACTCTTCACTCCGCCTTCCTCAGCTTCCATACCAAACCATCCAAAAGCGATACCACAGAGGGAAAGTAAAATTGCACACATATATAATACTCCCATAAATTCTGAAACATTGCCCTTGGTCCTTATAGAAGATATAACTCCGGCAATTTCCGCAACAAGACTTATCCCGCCTAAAACAAATGCAATTATGGTATCAGATGCTATGGAGTCATCTGAAAAATAATATTTTTTCTTTTTATTAAATATTGACATTATATAAGTACCTTAAGCAGATTCACAAATCAAGTCCATATTATGAACATGAACCAATTGCAAATCTGCTTACCTTTATTATTATTTTACACAGCCGATAAGCTCATTTATATCTTCAATTCCACCCGCCTGCATATATTCTTCTATTCCTTTTATAATCTCTAATGTTGCATACGGATTATGGAAATTTGCTGTTCCTACTGCAACAGCAGTTGCTCCTGCCATTATAAATTCAAGTGCATCCTCGGCTGTGGCAACTCCGCCCATTCCGATTATCGGAAGCTTGACCGCATTTGCAACCTGATAAACCATTCGTACTGCTATCGGTTTAATTGCAGGTCCCGAAACTCCTGCTGTTTTATTGGCAACAGCAAATGTTCTCTTTTTAATATCAATCTTCATTCCAGTCAATGTATTTATCAAAGACAAAGCATCAGATCCGGCATCTTCCGCCGCCTTTGCCATCTCGGTAATATCTGTAACATTGGGGCTAAGCTTCATAATTATCGGTTGCTTAGCCTTTGCTTTTACCGCCTTTGTAATACTGTAAAGTGCTTTAGGATCCTGTCCGAAAGCTATGCCACCTTCCTTAACATTTGGACATGAAACATTTATCTCAAGCAAATCCACAGGCTCATCGGCAAGTCTCTCGACAACCTCTACATAATCACTTTCACTCTTACCGCAAACATTAACAATTATCTTTGTATCCTTTGTTTTAAGAAACGGTATATCTCTTTCACAAAATGTATCGATACCGGGATTTTGAAGCCCTATGGCATTCATCATACCGCCATATGTTTCTGCTATACGTGGAGTAGGATTACCCGGCCACGGAATATTGGCAACACCTTTTGTTGTAACTGCACCCAAAAGTGACAGATCAACAAAATCTCCGTATTCCATACCCGAACCGAAAGTACCCGATGCAACGGTTATGGGGTTTTTCAATTCTACTCCCGCTATACTTACTTTAGTATTCATTAAAACTCCACCTCCCCTGCATAAAACACAGGTCCTTCTTTGCAGACCCTCTTATTATTGACCTTTGAATGAGCATCTATATCTTTTGACTTGCAAACGCAGGCAAGACATGCGCCTATTCCGCATGCCATCTTTTCTTCCATGGATATCTGTGCCTTGATTCCGTTTGAAAGTGCATAATCCGATATTGCCCGAAGCATAGGCACAGGACCGCAGGCGTATATTATATCACCTGATATGCCATACTCCTTTATGGCATCCATTACAGTACCTTTAACACCTATATTTCCTGCATCACTTGATTTGTAAACCTTTCCGTATGGTTCAAATTCCTCGGATAAAAACTCTTCATCACGAAAACCGAGAACTATTGACTTTTCGCAGTCAAGCTCTTTAGCAAGCTCAAGCATAGGTGGAATACCGATACCACCTCCTATGATTATCGCCTTATTTCCTTCCTGTGTAAAGCCATTTCCCAAGGGGCCAAGCACCTCTATAGTATGATCTGAGGTTAGGGTTGAAAACTCTCTTGTTCCATCTCCCACCACTCTGTATACCAGTCTGATAGTGCCGGCATTTTTATCTATTTCACAAATGCTTATCGGTCTTGGCAAAAGTCTGCTTTTATCTGCCGAATAAAGATTTACGAACTGTCCCGGTTTAGCCATATCTGCTATATCTTTGGCAGATAATAAAAGTGAATAAACCTCATAAGCTATCTCATCCTGCCTTATAACCTTGGCAGTCATTTTTATTTTATCCATATATCAGCTACTCCTTCTTTTCTTATGATACTCATACTTTATATTTATCTTACTTTATATTTATCTTACTCTGTAAATCAGAATACCTCACCGGATTTTTATCTATCTTCCAAGTGCCCCATTTATATCAGCTATCATATCAACTACTGCCTGACGGCTTGCATCAGCATAGTTTTTGGAACCAAATGATGCATATTTTTCCTGCTTATAAGCAGCTATGATTCCTCTTGAAGAATTGACGATTGCACCAAGTCCGTCTTCGTTAAAATAATGTACAAGATCGGCTGCTTTTCCACCCTGTGCACCGTATCCCGGAACAAGTATGTATGTCTTAGGCATAAGCTTACGAAGCACCTTTCCCATCTCCGGATAAGTAGCCCCTACCACACAACCGACATTGCTGTAGGTATCGCCCATGCATTCATTACCCCATTCAACAACCTTTTCTGCAACCAGTTCATATAAAGGTCTTCCGTCAACCAGCTTATCCTGAAATTCACCCGATGAAGGATTTGATGTTTTTACCAGAACAAATATACCTTTGTTTTCTTCCTTACATACATCAACAAAAGGTTTTACGCCATCTGTACCAAGATAAGGATTTACTGTTACGAAATCTTCATCAAAACCTGAAAATGCCTTGGAACCAACCTTAACCTTTCCAAGATGTCCGACAGCGTATGCGGTTGAAGTTGAACCTATATCGCCACGCTTTATATCGCCTATAACAACAAGTCCCTTTTCTTTCGCATATGCACAGGTCTTATGGAATGCGATAAGTCCTTCTATACCAAATTGCTCATACATTGCAATCTGCGGCTTTACAGCAGGTATTAAATCATAGGTTGCATCTATTATTCCCTTATTATAAACCCAGATAGCCTTAGCCGCTCCCTTTAAGGTCTCTCCGTATTCCTCAAAGGCTTCCTTCTGAATATACTCCGGTATATAATTCATCATAGGGTCCAGTCCGACAACTATCGGTGCATTTTTTTCCTGAATATTTTTAATAAGTGTATTTATCATGGTTTTTCTCCCTTTCCCACTTTTAGTTTATATGCTTACTTAATCTTAAAAATAAAGTCACATAATTATCTTTATTTTAACAGAAATTATATATAAATTCCATATAAAAATAACAACAAAAAATAATAAAAAAAAATAATATAAAAAAAAGGAAGCCTTTCGTTTTATATAAACGATAAGCTTCCTAAACTTTTAACTCTAAAATATATATCTACTGTGGTATACTTATCCACATGGCAGGTCTGACAGCCTTTCCTTTTACATAATATAGACTATTATTACATTTTATTTTTCTTTTTTATAAGTATTATACCGCTCATGGAAGCAAGCATAATAAGAGATATCATTATTATAGGCATATTATCTCCTGTCTTAGGGCTTGCCGCTGTAGTAGTTGTAGTTTTAGCGGCCTCAGTAGTTTTAGCGGCCTCAGTAGTTTTAGCCGTATCGGTAGTCACAACTGTTGCAGGAGTTGCTTCTGCCGGTGTTTCAGGGGTAGTTATCGTTTCTGTCGGCGTTTTCTCCTCTGTTGGCGTTTTCTCCTCTGTTGGCGTTTTCTCCTCT
>CADCDW010000030.1:30156-50738 GCA_902800325.1 uncultured Lachnospiraceae bacterium | reverse complement strand
ACAATGGAGCATAAATTATAAGGAGCTTACATTTAATCTTAAACCATTTTCATTTAAGCATACAGGACTTTTTCCCGAACAGGCAGTAAACTGGGATTGGTTTTCTGATATAATAGCGAAGGAAAAAGAAAAAAATGCTGACAGAGAAATAAAGGTTCTTAATCTGTTTGCCTATACAGGTGGCGCTACAATAGCTGCGGCTAAGGCGGGTGCCAAAGTTACACATGTAGATGCATCTAAAGGTATGGTTACATGGGCGAAGGAAAACGCAGTTTCGTCAGACCTTGCGGATGCACCGATAAGATGGCTGGTAGATGATTGCGTAAAGTTTGTGGAGCGTGAGATAAGACGTGGCAATAAATATGACGGAATAATTATGGACCCACCTTCTTATGGCAGAGGACCAAAGGGTGAGATATGGAAACTTGAAGATAAGATATATTCATTTATTGAACTTACTACAAAACTCCTTTCAGATGATGCGTTATTCTTTTTGGTTAATTCTTATACAACAGGACTTGCTCCTTCGGTTCTAACCTATATGGTTTCAAATACTGTTGTAAAAGAGTTTGGAGGGAAGGCGGTATCTGATGAGATAGGCTTGCCTGTTACGGCTAACGGACTGGTATTGCCTTGTGGTTCTTCCTGCAGATGGACGAAAAAATGATTTAGGACGATAAATGATAAAATAAAAGATGCTGATAATTTATAGTGACGATTTATCGAGTGTTGAGGTAAGTATAAAATGGAAAAAGCAAAAAAGGACACTAAACAGCTTATAGCAGATACATTTAAAGAACTTCTTTTGAAAAATTCCATGGAAAAGATAACCGTTAAAGAGATATGTGAGAATTCCGGAGTTATAAGACCTACATTTTATAATCATTTTGCTGATAAGTATGATGTAGTGGAATATATAGTAAATCATGATTTGCTTGACCCGATAAGACCGCTTCTTTTTAACAATATGATACCGGCTGCATATACACTTTTACTTTCCAATATAGGAAATGATATAGACTTTTATAAAAAGGCAGTTTTAATAGAAGGGCAGAATTCATTTTCCAATATCGCGGTTTCGTCTGTTACTGAGCTCCTTACAGAGACTATAGAAAAGCTGCATCCGGTACATCATTTCAGGTATAGCTGGATGTCAAGGGAGATGCTTGCCGAGTATTATGCAAACACGATGTGCTATATAGCTATCAATTGGATAAAGAGAGATTTTGCCGTATCACCGGATGAACTTTCGGAAATATTTGATTATATAAGCAGCCATTCGATAATTGATATATTTAACGATATAGTATAATTGATATATAATAAAAAAATGACGCAAACAGCCTGTTTTTGGGTGGTTAATAAATATTTACCACCATATATAATTATTACAAAATGTATAAAAATGATATACACTTATGTGAAAATGTATATTTGAATTATACACTTAAAAAGGATTGGATATTTATTTTATCCGATCCTTTTCATATTATAAGATACGAAAAGAGGTTAGTTATACATACCTCTAAAAAGTTTAAGGGAAAGAAGTGAGTAACATGATTAATTTTGGAAAATGGGTAGTAAAGCATAAGATAGCAATTCTTGTTATCGGAATACTTTTACTTATCCCATCGGCTCTGGGTTATTTTAAAACCAGAGTAAACTATGATATCCTTACGTACCTTCCAAAGGACATTGAAACGATGAAAGGTCAGGATATCCTGGTTGATGAATTTGGAACAGGCGCGTTTTCCATGTGCGTTGTCGAAGGTATGTCTGATAAAGACATTTCAAAGATGCGTAAGCAGATGGAAGAAGTGCCAAATGTAAAAGCTGTTTTATGGTATGACTCATTAGTCGATTTATCGATACCTAAGGAGCTTTTACCGGATGAGATTAAAGATGTGTTTTTAAATGAGGAGGCAGACTCAACCATACTTTTTGTTCTGTTTCCGACATCGATTTCATCAGATGAAACTATGGAGGCTATAGATGATTTAAGAGGCATAATCACTAAGCAGAGTTACTTGTCAGGTATGTCAGCGGTTATTACTGATACAAAAGAACTGTCAGACAGAGAAACACCTGTATATGTACTTATAGCAGTAGTACTTGCGGTTGTTGTACTTGCAATTTCCATGGATTCATTTTTAGTGCCTTTGTTCTTTTTGCTTAGTATAGGAATGGCGATTGTATATAACTTAGGTACAAACATATTTAAAGGAGAGATTTCGTATGTAACACAAGCACTTGCGGCGGTACTTCAATTAGGTGTTACTATGGATTATTCAATTTTCCTGTGGCATAGCTACGAAGAAAAACAGGAAGTCTATCCGGAAGATAAAAACAGAGCTATGGCTCATGCGATTTCTAATACGATTTCATCGGTTGTAGGTAGTTCTATCACAACGGTTGCCGGCTTTATAGCACTTTGCTTTATGAGCTTCACGCTTGGTCTTGATATGGGTATCGTTATGGCAAAGGGTGTTATATTTGGAGTTATTTGTTGTGTAACAGTTCTTCCGGCTATGATACTTGTGTTTGATAAGGCTATAGAGAAGACCAAACATAAGGTTTTGCTCCCTGATATAAGTAGTATTTCATCATGGGTTGTAAATCATTTCTATGTATTTATAGTATTATTTATCCTGATTTTAATACCTGCTATTTATGGTTATACTCATACAGATGTTTATTATGATCTTGCGGGAACTCTTCCGAGAAACCTTCAAAGCAGTATAGCCAATGACAAACTGGATGATGAGTTTGCCATGGGCGCAACGCATATGATACTTCTTGACAGCAGCATCGAAAGTAAAGAAGTTAATGCTATGACAGATGAGATAAAAGCAGTGGACGGTGTTAAAAATGTAATCGGTCTTGACAGTATGCTTGGAGGAACAATTCCAAAGGAATTACTGCCGGATAAGCTTGTGTCCAATCTTGAAAATGACAGATATAAGTTATTGCTTGTTACATCTGAGTATGCAGTTGCATCTGATGAGGTAAATAAACAGTGTGATTCAATCAAGACCATAGTAAAAAAATACGACTCAAAAGGCATGCTTATAGGTGAGGCACCTTGTACTAAGGATCTTATCGAGATAACGGATAAAGACTTCAAGGTGGTAAGTGCCGTATCCATAGGTGTCATCTTCATAATCATAGTATTTGTATTTCAGTCGATTTCGCTTCCGATTATACTGGTTGCGGTTATCGAATTTGCAATATTTATCAATATGGGCATACCGGCCTATACAGGAACGGTTCTTCCTTTCATAGCTTCCATAGTAATCGGTACAATACAGCTTGGTGCTACGGTTGATTACGCTATACTTATGACCAATAAGTATAAGAGAGGAAGAAACCACGGACTTGATAAAAAGGCAGCAATCATAGAAGGTATGCAGTCTTCGGTACAATCCATACTTGTCAGTGGCTTTAGCTTCTTTGCGGCTACATTTGGTGTTGGCTTGTACTCCAATATAGATATGATAAGTTCACTTTGTACACTTATGGCAAGAGGCGCTCTTATCAGTATGGTAGTCGTAATACTTGTACTTCCTTCGATGTTTATGATATTTGACAGGATTATCATCAACACAAGTGCAGGTTTTAAGCCGCCTAAGGAAAGGAAACATGCAGTTAATCACAAGGAACAGTTACAGGGTTAGTATTATAGGGAAGGAATGATAGAAATGGATATTAAGGATTATTTCAGAAAAAACAGAAAATGTGTTATAAGCGGTATTACCGCAGCTGCACTTTTGGGATGTTCGTGCTTTGCGGGAACTGCGCTTAGACCGATGGATACATTTAATTATGAGCAGGAAGTTATACTTGCGGAAAATGAAGAAGCTGAAGGTGAAACTATAACAGCAGACAGTGTTGCAAACGACCTTACGTCCAAGTTTGGAATCAAGCAAAAAGATGTCAATAAGGACGAGACAGTATATGCATTTGCAGAGGCAGACGGTTCGGTAAACAATATAGTAGTAAGCGAATGGCTAAGAAATACAGATAAGAAAAGTGAGATAAAGGATAAGACTGATTTAAAGGATATCGAAAATGTGAAGGGTGACGAAGCATTTTCACAAAATGGCGATGAGATAACCTGGCAGGCAAACGGAAATGATATATATTATCAGGGAACTACCGACCGGAAACTTCCTGTAAGTGTAAAGGTTACCTATTATCTTGACGGCAAGGAAACAAAGGCTGAGGATATGGCAGGTGCAAGTGGAAATGTCAAGATTAGATTTGATTATACCAACAACACAGATGTTGAGAAAGAGATTAACGGCAAGAAAGAAAAGATTAAGATTCCATTTGTTGCAATCTCAGGTCTTATACTCAACGAGAACTGCAAAAATGTGGTCGTTGATAATGGTAAGACTATGCCACAGGGTGCAAGTACAATCGTTATCGGATATGCAGTTCCGGGTATAAAGGAAAGTCTGGGACTCGAAGATGCTGATTTATCTGAGGACTTAAGTCTTCCTGATTATTTTGAGGTTAGTGCAGATGTTACTGACTTCTCACTTGATATGACTATGACTGCTGTTGTATCTGCTTCAGAGTTCTCGTTTGGCGGTGATTTAGATACGTCAGAGCTTGATGGTATGATAGATGAAATGAGTGAAGCAGGAGATGCTTTGACAGACGGATCAAAGAAGCTTGCAGATGGTACTTCAACACTTCTTACAAAGATGGGCGAGTTTACAACAGGAGCCAAACAGCTTGCAACAGGTGTCAGTCAGGTAAAGTCAGGTGCAGATCAGGTATCGACAGGTGCAAATCAGCTTGCAACAGGTGCAGGACAGTTAAAGAACGGTGTTGACGTTTTGGTTTCAAGTTCTGATTCGCTTGCAACAGGTGTCAATGCTATAAATGACGGTGCAGCCACAGTTAATCAGAGCGCGGCTTCTATAAGTCAGGGAGTAGCTGCATTAGATGCAGGTCTTAATGCACCGATGAGCGACGAGCAAAAGAAAGCTGTTGCGGATGAGGCAGTAGCTGGAGTTAATAAGGAGTTTGCTGCGGGAACAGATACTTATAATTATATTTATAATACAGCTGTTAATTCGTTTAAATCTAGTATAACTAATGAGGAAAAGGTTCAAGGTATATCTGCACAGGTTTCGGCAGGTATAAAGTCAAGTGATGAACTTACAGAGTTAAAGAATGCACTTTATACAGCAGGTACAGTTGAAGCATATCAAGGGGCTGTAGCAAAGTATCAGGCTGCAGGTAAAACTGCACCGGACTATGCAACGTTCGTTGAATATTTGACAGAAGAACAAAAGGCACAGATTATGGCAGGAGTTAATGCAAAGTTAAATAATGTGGCTGATACTCTTGCAAGTGATATAACTACCCAAATAACATCGGGTATCGCTGAACAGGGAGCTATAGAGATTGGTCAGGGGACTGTAGCAGCATGTCAGCAGGCGGCAGGTCAGGCAGCAGGTCAGGCAGCAGTAGCAGGTGCAGAAGGCGCAAAGAAAACTATCGCCGGACAGATAGAAGCAGTTGGAGATACAGGATATAGCCTTGTAACAGGTACACAGGCACTTGCGGCAGGTACACAGACACTTGCTGATGGAACACAGACATTGACAGATAAGATACCTTCACTTACAGCAGGGATCGGACAGCTTTCAGACGGTGCCGATCAGCTTGCATCGGGCTCAAGTCAGTTGGCAACAGGTTCAAGCCAGCTTGCAACAGGAACTACCCAGCTTGTAGATGGAAGCAATAAACTTGCAACAGGAAGTGAACAGCTTCAGGATGGTGTTAAACAGTTGGCAGATGGTGCAGATGAATTAAGCAGTGGAATGAATGAGTTTAACAATGCTGCAATCAAGAAGATAGTAGAAGCCTACAATGGTGATATAAAAGATATAGCCGGCAGGCTTGATGCAGTTCTTGAAGCATCATCAGAGTATCAGACATTTACAGAGATTAATGATGGAGATACAGGTGTAACTAAGTTCATTATCAAAACAAACGGCATAACAGAATAATATTCTTTCCCTTGAAGAGCACTTGTATGCATTCGGCATACGGTGCTCTTCTTTTTTTTTATTTCATTAATGGTTTACATAATTGAACATGGTTGACATAAAAATGAAACTATTTGTGGCATTTTTGATTTTATATTGATAATAATTTTTGAATAATATATTATGATTTTAATTAATAACATTTTGAAGTGAGATGAACAGATTTTGGTTGCGATAAATAAAAAAGAGGATAGTAAGCCGTTTGAATCTGAAGACCGCACGGTATGAAACCACCTCTCTTTATGTCATTCTAAAACAATACAGTTTGTGTGTCAAAAAAAATATAAATAATAATATTTTTTGTAACCATTTTTTATATCCAATCGTATAATCTATGTAAGTACTTACAAAAATGATAAAGCAAGAGGTAAAAGAAATGAGAGAACCTGTAGAAGAAATGATAAAAGAATATAGGAATCACCTTTTTGCTGTTGCATTCAATATATGCAAGAGTGCTTCTGACGCAGATGATGTAGTACAGGATACGTTTATGAAGTATCATTTCAGTAAAAAACAGTTTTCATCAAAGGAGCATATCAGGGCATGGCTTTTACGTGTGGCAATTAATAAGGCGAAGGATATAAACCGATCGTTTTGGAAACAACGGAGTACGTCGATTGAAGATTATATTGAAACCTTGGAATTGCCGGAAAAAGAGGATAAAGGTATTCTTTCGGAAGTTCTATCTTTGCCGGAGAAATACCGAATCGTCATACATCTTTTTTATTATGAGGAGTATAGTGTTGCGGATATTGCCAACCTTCTCAAATTAAGTGAAAGTAATGTAAAAATCAGGCTGTCGCGAGGTAGAGATATGTTAAGGGAAAGATTACAGGAGGAATGGGTCTATGAATGAAAACGAAAAATATAAGAGTATATTTAACGCAATAGAAAATGATACTGAAATTACTGTAGATTCGCTGGTCGCAAGAAGACATGATAAGAAAATGGGGAAAGTAAAAAAAGCTGTATGCTGCTTTGGTGCTTTTGCAGTATTATTCCTCGGCTCCAACGTGGCGTCATATGCAAAAACAGGTGAATTCTGGATAGAATCCGCATTTAACTTCAAGACCGCATCCGGTGCAAAGGTTACGATTGAGGAGGAACAGCCGGATGATGATACGATTATAAGCAAGGTGAAGATTGAGACAGACGGAGATGAAAAAGATTTCTATGAAGTTGATGACGGAAAGATTTATTTTACATTTGACGGGGATAGAGAAGATATAACAGATAAGTGTAGTGACGATAGTTATTATAAACATGAATATATTGATGAAGAAGGACTTCGTCATATCCTTATAGTCGGTGGAAATGCAGATAATGCAGGTTCTGCAGAGTATATCTTAGACGAGAACGGAGCACTTGTTTTCTCGGATGTGAGCGGTGCAGTACCTTTGGGAGATATTGGTATGGTGTCACAAAGTATCAGTGTTTATTCCGACGAGGATGGATTCAGTGTTTCAACAGAGGAGTCGTTTAATGAGCTTGTAGATGAGGTTTCTGAATATGTATATTCCGAAAATGATATTGAAGATATCATGAAAAATGCACCAAAATGGCTCAATAATGCTGAGGAAGAATTGGGAATTATATATTAAGATTTATAAACTTTAAGTGGAAGGGGACGGTTTTAAACCGTCCCTTTTTGTATATTTGAAACATATGGTTTTAGGCTATATGTATGCAAATAATTTTACAGGCAGAAATATGATAGTTGAAATAACATTCAAAATGTTATAAAATTGAAATCGAAGATGTGATAATAATTACATAGGAGGGGATTTACATGGGATTAGTTATATGTATAGTTGCTATAGTAGCAGTTATACTGCTATGGTGGGTAGGAACCTACAATGGAATCAAGAAACTTGACATCAAGGTAAAGGAAGGTCTTTCCGGTATAGATGTAGCACTTACAAAAAGGTATGATGTGCTTACCAAGATGCTGGATGTTGTAAAAGGATATCAGCAACATGAAAAAGAGATACTTACAGAGGTTATAAAGCTTAGAAGCGGTATGACCATGCAGGAAAGAAATACAGCCAATCAGCAGATGGATACAGCATTTGGCAGAATCAATCTTTTGGCTGAAAACTATCCGGAACTTAAGTCTTCCAATAACTTTATTCAGCTTCAAAACGCGATACTGGATACTGAAGAACATCTTCAGGCAGCAAGGCGTTTGTACAATGCCAATGTAACGGCATTTAATGAAAAAATCGTTACATTTCCAAACAGTATAGTTGCCGGTTCGATGGGAGCTGTTGCTAAGGAATTCTTTGAAGCAGAGGCCGTAAAAAGACAGGATGTAAAGATGAATTTTTAAAAAACAAATTATAAGATGTGATATCGGTACGGGCATCTTGACACACTTTTAGGTATTAAGCAAATCGTGAGCGACAGCGAGGTTTGCGTGTAACTAAAGCGTGTTAGGATGCCTGTCTTTTTTTTACATTCACAAACACACAAATTGTGCTTTTTTTCTTGCCTTATACGTTATCTTGGGGTAAAATATATATTTGTATAATTATGTTTTGCGGTAGGGTTTATATTGCGTTGACGCGTAGATAAGGAAGATAAAAACATGGCATTAAAGCACGTAATGATAAATGATATAATTGCAGAAAACAATGCGAGAATGTTAAATCTTAAAAAGTACTATCCTTTTTTTGTGTTAAATGAAACTACATTTTCACAATATAAGGATGGCAGATTCGCATTTCTTGATATGGGTTATATCACCCTCGCCACACTTAGATTTTTTATAAATGAGAATAATTTCCATGAAAGAGATATCAGTTTTGAAGAGTTTGAGGCATTTATGATTGAGCTGTTGGAAAGAGACTTTGAACTTGAAACCGATATAGAGGAAGAAAAAGAATTAGTTGGATATATATTTGATAAGCTTAAAAATGATGGTAGAGCTTTTGAGTTTAAGTTTTATGATCCTGAGGAAAGAAAGACAAGGATAGCGAGAGTAAAGCTTATAGACAGCAGGATAGAAAACGGACAGGTGCTTTATACCATAACGCCGGAAGGAATCGAGTTTTATCTTGATACCAAGGAAGTAAAAGAAGAAAGCAAGATTAACATATCCCAGCTTCTTTTGGAAAAAATGATTACTTCCAATAATTTCAAGGGTGGTATAGATGTTGTAAAAAGAATCAATGCTGAAGTTACACGAATTAAAGAAAAAAAAGAGCAGGTTTTAAAGCTGCTTTCCGTAGATATATTTGAAGGTGAAAAGGCCTATGAAGATTATATGGATACTATTGCCAAGTGGTTCAATGATGAGCAAAAGCTTTTTGTGAAAAACAAAGCGCTTGTGGATAAGGCAGTGGAAAAGGCATCTTATGGTATGAATTTGGATGGAGAAAAGACAGGTGGAAGTAAGGCGTTTGAGGAGATAAGCCGTCTTGAAACAGAGTTAAAACAGACCATATATAATCATAGTCAGCTTATAGCCGAAACGGTTGAACTTTCACAGCTTTCGGACAATATCATAAGTCGCGCAAAGCTTAGAAAATTAAGACCTGTGTTTGATTTTGGAAAGAGTTTTGCGGATATCATAAAAAGGGATGAGCCGGCTCTTATGTCATATATTCTTATGCCGCTTTTTGCACCGAAACTTGATAAAACATTTTCGGCTAAATCGATAGACAATATACTTAGCCTTAAATCTGAGGATGGAAGTAAGGGCGAAAAGGTTGAGAAAAAAGAGCTTGATTTTGACTTTATGTACGAAGATGAAATCCTTGATAAGAAGATTGGCATGAATTTTGCCAGACTTTTTTATGAGTTATTGGACCAACTTGATAAATGGAACAAACTTACACTCAAGGAATTTAATGGCATACTCGAAATAAAGTTCAATAAAGAGATATATGCAAACAGGGATTTATATGCATTTTTGGTTCATCTGGCAGGTAAAACCACATACAGTATGAAGAAAATGTGTGAAAAGCAGGAAACTTTACTTGAGGAAATGGTTGTTACTTACATGTCAGAGGAAGATAAAGAAAAGTTTAAAAATATAGAGTTTAACATATCGTTTGGAGAAGAATTTGAGATAGAAGGATACGGAAGTACACTTACGGATATGACCTTTGAGAAGATATAGGGAAACACAGATAATTAATTTTATTTGCAAAATAAAAGCTTATATCCGAAGGTGGATGTAAACAGATGAAAGGCCGGTGAAACCATGGAAGACAGAAGTCTTGATAAGGCACTTGATATATATGCGACACTGATTATAGGAAAAGAGGTGTCGAGAAAAGATCCTGATACAAGGGAGCTTTACGAGGAGTTTTATTCTAACTCCGCAGTTTATGATATAACTGTAAGACTTATGAAAAAACTAAATCTTAGTATATATGAGTATAATGATGCCATATATCTTACTGCCGGAGAAGGTAACAGGATTTTTGGCTATACCAATGATGATATGAAGCGTTTACTCGGTCTTAGGGTAAATAAGGAACTGTATGTGGTTTATTTTATTATGTACAATGCGCTGCTTTTATTTTATCAGGACTCAGCATCTTATCAGGTTAAAGAGTTTATCAAGGTGGAGGATATATTGGATAGCGTAAATGATTATATGCTTAAATTTACGTCCGATTTATCTGTTTATTCCATGGACGAGATGGAGGAGGAGAGTTTTAAATCTATCGCTCTTTTGTGGGACGAGCTTCCTACGGTTACATCTGATGACAAAGAAAAAAACAGAGCTTCGCGTGCTTCACGTATAGGATATATCAAGCTTACATTTAACTTTTTAATCGAACAGAAACTTTTTGTGGCTGTTTCAGACAGGTATTATCCAACAGACAGATTTAAGGCAATAGTAGAAAATTATTTTGAAGAATATAAGGGCAGGATATACGAGATACTCGGAGGTAGAGAGGATGCCTAACATTAACAGGATAAGAGTAAATAATGTAAAATATAATTTTGGTTCTCAGGTATATGATGATTTTACCATGAGAATGTATGGAAAAAATACAATCTATGACCTTGCCAATGGCGGTGGTAAGAGTGTGCTTATGTTGCTTCTTATGCAAAATATGCTGCCCAACTCCACACTTGATGAAAAGCAGCCGATAGAGAAGCTTTTCAGGGCGGGTAACAATAATACGGTTATTCATTCTCTTATAGAGTGGAAGCTTGACAATCCTGAGGATAACGAAGGCTATAGATATATGACTACGGGGTTTTGTGCAAGAAAGGCGAAGGACTCCGAGCAGGAAAGTGAGGGCACAAAGGATGTTGCTTCCGTAGAATATTTCAATTACTGCATACTTTACAGAGAATTTAACAAAAATGATATAATCAATCTTCCGCTTATAAAAGATGGCGAGAGGATTTCTTACAGTGGACTACGTTCATATCTGAAGGATTTGGAGCATAATGATATGAGCCTTAAGGTAATGTTGTTTGACAGAAAGGGAGAGTATCAAAGGTTTATCAGCACTCTTGGTATTCACGACAGCCAATGGGAGATTATAAGAGGTATCAATAAAACCGAAGGACATGTAAGAACTTATTTTGAAACTAATTACAGAACAACAAGAAAGGTCGTTGAAGACCTTCTTATAGAGGAGATAATTGAAAAAGCATTTATGGTAAAAACCAATTTGGAAGATTCGGGAAATGAATCCATGGCACGCATGCTAATGGATATAAAGGATCAGCTCACCATACTTGCGAAAAAGAAAAAGGATATTTCCAATTATGACTATCAGATAGAACTTATAAAGGTACTCACAGATAAGGTAGATTCCTTTATGGAACTATATGAAGAACAGGACAATTATAAGAGACTTTTAGCAGGCATATATAAGGCCGGAGAGGCATTTGCCGGTAATGACGAAGAGTATATGCAGGCACTGGAAAAAAAGAAAAACGAGAAGCTTGAGGAAAAGCATAAGCAGCGTGAACACATAGAATGTCTTAAGGTATCAGGAGATAAAAGAAAGCTTGATGATATAAAGGAAGAGGCAAAGGCGCTAAAGGGAAAACTACAGGCTTATAATGAAAAAGTGCATGCTATGGAAGAAGATTATCGTCTTAAGGAAAGTATCAATGATTATCTTTTATATCTTGAGGATAAGAAAAAATATGATGAATGTGACCTTGTTATAAAGACTATCAGAAGTGGGGCAGCCTTTGATGATGAGCTTCTTTATACATATATTTACAATATCAAAAAATACATAGATGCCAAAGAAGATGAATTAGAGAACAAATGTAAGGAGCTTTCGACTACTATCTCGGATGCGAAGCTTGAGAAGGAATATCATGAAAAAATACTAAGTGAGGCGAGAGTAAGTCTTGCTGTTGCAGAAAGTGAAGAAAAGAAAGCAAAAGAAGAGATAGAAGCTTTGAGTGAACAGCTTTCACAGGTCAAGCTTAGCATGAACAATATAAGTTTTGCCGCCTATGATGAGCAGCTTCTTGATGTGGAAGGTGAAATCGTCGGGGTTAAGCAGAGATTATCGGATATATCTGTTGACGAAGATAAATATGTGACAGGGCTAAGAGAAGAAAAGGGAAGGCTTTTTGAATATGAACAAAAGAAGTCTGCTCTGGAAAGTATTATAGCTGAGATTAAAAATCGTGAGGATGAATACGAGGAAACTTTAAAGAAATTTAATAATATAAAATCAGTTTACGGTGCAGATGAGGGAAAACGTCTTGTAGATGTTATATCAGAGAGAATTACCAATGAGATTTTGGAACTTGCGGATTTAAAACACGATATCAAAAGAAGCGATAAAAAGATAAACAGATTAAATGAAGGAAGACTTATAGCACCTTCGAAGGCTGTTAAAAAGGTTATTGATTATATAGAGACGAGACATGGTATGACGGCCATGTTCGGTATGGATTATCTGTCGGCAGTTAATTCTGAAAAAAAGGAAAAGCTTCTTTTGGAGAATCCTCTTTTACCATATGGGATTATGGTTGATGATTTTGATACATTGAAGGATGATCCAAACATTAAAGGTATAGATACCGATGGCGAGGCAGTTCTCATTTATGATATGAAAAATGATGAAGAAAAGGCATTTTATATCGGTGAAAATATGATTTCGGTTAATGCTGAAAGTGAGTTTTTCTTAAATCCTGAAACAAAGGCTAAGCTTATTGCAAGGGAAGAAGAAAATGCTAAGGAGCTTAAGCTTGCCTGTGAGATGAAGGAAAAGCTTCTGGATGCTTATCGTGAGGACAGGACATTTGTAATAAGAGTAGAAAACAGCAACATTTTAGAAGATGAAGAAAAGTTAAAAGAAAGTGAAAAAGAGCTTAAAGATGTTGAGAACCTTGTCAGAAATAGTGAGGATAATATCAGGAGTTATGAAAATGAGTTAAAGAAACTCAAATCCGAGAAGGAAGCAAAACAGACATATTATGAAGAGCTTCTTTCCGACAGTAACAGGTTATATACTGTAAAGAAACTCAGTGAAATTATAGATAACGAAGAAAAGAATCTGAATAAGAGTAAAAAGGAAGAGACCAGACTTCGTGAAGAAATAAATAAGCTTTCGGCTGACGAAGGAAGTAAAAATGTGGATGTGGCTTTGCTTGAGTCGAAGCTTTCTTCGATAGAGAAACAGATTGATGATTTAAATTCAGAATGGAATAATAATTACAGAAGTTATTATGATCCGGATAAGACTTATGATGATATTTCCATTCCGTATGATGAATTGGTTGCTAAATTCACATCTATGAAGCTTTCCTTTGATGATGAAAAAAAAGCCATAGATGACAAGCAGCTTCTTATGGACACCTTAAAGGTGTCTATGGACAGAATTATCAACACCATAAAAAAACGTGGAACAAATCTTACTGATATAGAAAAGCTTATGGCTGACGATGCGCTTTATATCATAGATGAAGGTACGTTGGATACAATCAGAAAAAGTATAGACGAGCTTAATTATCAGATAAGGGGTTATGAGGAAGCATATAAAAATAAAATGTCTGAAGCAGACAGGCTTTCAGGAAGTATAGATTATGCCATAGACAATATAAAAATGGCATTTGGACATTTTGAAGAAAGCGAGGCTTCACTTGCTGAAATCAGTCAGAGTCTTTCGGAGGGAGAAAAGCTTCTCGAAAGGCTTGATAAGGAAGCGAAGGAAAGCGAGGCGGAGTATAAGCGATATGCCAGGGAACAGGGCTACATGCTTGAGCTTTATAAGGATGTAAAACGTATCATAACTACCAATGATATAAGTCTTGACGATGCACTTGCCGTTACCGAAGAAAAGGATAAGTTAAGAGAAATATTTGAGGATACACTTATCAAATATGACAGAAGCAATAAAAAGCTGGATAAGGCTAAAAATGAGCTTTTAAGATTTAAGGGCAATACTTCTTCAGCTTTGGAACAGATGAGTATGTTTGAACTTGCCAATACAATACGGGAAGATGTTACCATACCATCATCATATCCGCAGGCAAAGGAGCTCAGCACCAATCTTAACCAGACAGTTGAATATATAAGGTTAGAAAGAGACAGAGTTGAAAAGAGTTTATCTGATATGGAAACCATAAAGGAAAATTTTGAGGAACAATGTCTGCAGCGTTGTCTGGATGTAAGGACAGAACTTGATAAGCTGCCAAAACTTTCACGAATCATATCGGAAGGCGAAGCTATACAGGTAGTCGATTTAAGCATACCATATGTTAAGGACGAATTTCTAAAGCAGAAGATGTCTGATTACATAGATAAGGTTGTTGCGGCTGCAGATGGATATGAAAATGCTAAGGACAGAATGAAATATATCCGTAACAGTCTTACACTTAAAAAACTGTTTGGCGTAATAGTAACCGATATGAATGCTATAAAGCTTACGCTTTATAAACGTGAAAGAATAAAAGAACAGAGTCGTTATCTTAAGTATGAGGAGGCTGTCGGAAGTACAGGACAGTCACAGGGTATATATATACAGTTTTTGGTATCTGTAATTAATTATATATCAGGTATGTATCAGACCAAAAGTGATGAGATAATGACAAAGACGATATTTATAGATAATCCTTTTGGCGCAGCCAAAGATGTGTATATATGGGAGCCTATATTTGAGCTTTTAAAGGCTAACAATGTACAACTGATTGTACCGGCAAGAGGAGTTACTCCGGCTATAACAGGAAAGTTTGATGTAAATTATATACTTGGTCAGCAGATGTCAAAAGGCAAGCAGCTTACGGTTGTAACCAACTATACAAGCAAGGTTGACCAGGAGGAGATGGAATATCAGGACTTAGAGTATGAACAGGTAAGTTTTGATTTTATATAAATACAATATACATAGGAGAAAAGTATGCACTATAAAGAGGTGAAAGCGGTTCTCTCACCGCAAAGCGGTATGAACATATATCGCGGCTGTCTGCATGGCTGTATATACTGTGACTCAAGAAGCAAATGCTATCGTATGACACATGATTTTGAGGATGTGGAGATAAAAGCGAGAGCAGATGATTTGCTTGAGCATACGCTTAAAAGAAAACGCAATAAAACGATGATTGTAACAGGCTCCATGAGCGATCCTTATATACCTGTTGAAAAAGAACTTCAGCTTACCAGAAGGTGTCTTAATCAGATTGAAAGATTTGATTTTGGGGTCGTCCTGCAAACTAAGTCTGATTTAATTTTAAGAGATATAGACATACTCGAAAAAATAAACAAGAAGACTAAGTGTGTTGTTGCCATGACACTTACAACCTATGATGATGAGCTTTGCAGAAAGCTTGAACCGGGAGTATGTGTGACAAGTGAGAGATTTAAGGTTCTGATGGAGATGAAAAAAAGAGGTATTCCGACACTTGTATGGATTACACCGCTTCTTCCGTTTATAAATGATACAGAAGAAAATCTTAAAGGATTGCTTGATTACTGCGTTGAAGCGGGAGTGTATGGAATTATCTATGCTTATGGTATGGGTATGACCTTGAGAGAAGGCAATCGTGAATATTTTTATGAGCAGCTCGATAAGCTTTTTCCGGGTATGAAAGACAGATATATAGAAACATTCGGAAATTCATATGAGGTTGCAAGTCCTAACAGTATGGCACTTACAAAGCTTCTTAAAACGACCTGTGAGGAACATGGTATAGTATATGATCAGGAGGAGCTTTTCAGATATATGAGAGAGTATAAAAATAAGACTCTCGGAGTGCAGATGTCGATATTTGATTATTGATTGTATGATAAAGTGTTTTACCAATATTCATTATAAAACTTATGAAAAGTGATTATAAAACTTACGAAAAGTGATTATAATTATAAAATTCATAAAAAAGATTATAAAAAAGAATACATAAGGAGATTAAAAAATGGACTACAATGAATTAAGTTTAAAAATGCATGAGGAAAACCATGGAAAGATAGAGGTTATCTCTAAGGTTAAGGTGGAAACCAAGGATGATCTTAGTACCGCTTACACACCCGGAGTTGCCGAGCCTTGCCGTAAGATAAGAGACAATAAAATGGATGTATATAAATATACTAACAAGTCCAATCTTGTTGCGGTAGTTTCAGACGGAACAGCAGTACTCGGACTTGGAGATATCGGACCTGAGGCAGCCATACCTGTTATGGAAGGAAAGTCTATACTTTTTAAAACCTTCGGGGATGTAGATGCATTTCCTATCTGTCTTGATACCAAGGATGTAGATGAGATAGTTGAAACAGTTAAGAGACTTGCACCTGTTTTTGGCGGAATAAACCTTGAAGATATAGCAGCTCCAAGATGCTTTGAGATTGAAAGAAGACTTAAGGAAGAACTTGATATACCTGTATTTCATGATGACCAGCATGGTACGGCGGTTGTAGTATGTGCAGGACTTATCAATGCCTTAAAGATAGTCGGAAAAAAGATGGAGGATATCAGTGCAGTTATAAGCGGTGCAGGTGCTGCAGGTATATCCATATGTAAGCTTTTGATGAGATTTGGAATTGGAAATGTAGTTCTGGTAAACAGCAAGGGTGCACTTTGCCCGGGAGAACCACATATGAATCCTGCACAGGCTGAAATGGCAGAGATAACTAACAAAAATCGTGAAAGAGGAAGTCTTGCCGATGTAATGAAAGGCAAGGATGTATTTATAGGTGTTTCTGCACCGGGAATCGTAACGCCTGAGATGGTTGCATCTATGAATGATAATGCTATGGTATTTGCTATGGCCAATCCTACACCTGAGATTATGCCGGAGGAAGCTAAGAAGGGTGGAGCAAGAATAATTGCCACAGGTCGTTCCGACTTCCCTAACCAGATAAATAATGTACTTGTTTTTCCGGGTATATTCAGAGGAGCGCTTGATGCACGTGCGACAGATATAACTGAGGATATGAAGGTCGCAGCCGCAAAGGCAATCGCTTCAATAGTAAAAGATGATGAACTAAATGAAGAATATATCATCCCTGATGCTTTCAACAAAGAAGTAGCAAAAGCAGTTGCACAGGCTGTAGCAGACTGTGCAAGAGAATCAGGAGTAGTTAAGTAATAATATAACAGATTTGGCGGGCTGCCAAGTCCTACGTATTGCAGAAAGGAAAATTTATATGAACGATAAACTTCAGGCTGTATGTGATGAGGTTAATACTGTCATAAAAGGAAAAGAAGACGTTGTAAATAAAGTGTTGGCAGCTGTCATAGCAGGCGGTCATATACTTATGGAGGATATACCGGGAGTCGGAAAGACAACTCTTGCGACAACATTTGCCAAGAGCATGTCACTTGATTATAAGAGAGTGCAGTTTACACCGGATGTCCTTCCGAGTGATATACTTGGTTTTTCGATGTATAATGCACAGACTAAGGATTTTGAATACAGAGAGGGCTCGGTTTTTTGCAACCTGTTTCTGGCAGATGAGATAAACAGAACATCACCTAAAACCCAGTCAGCACTTCTTGAAGTTATGGAGGAGCATACGGCAACTGTTGACGGCGTAACCAGAAAGCTTCCGGACCCATTTATAGTTATAGCAACAGAAAATCCGTATGGATCATCAGGAACACAGATGCTTCCCGAGTCGCAGCTTGACAGATTTATGGTCTGCCTTTCGATGGGATATCCGGCACATGAGGATGCGGTAAAGATATTAAAAGGAAATGCTTCACATCCTATAGACAATGTCAGAGAGATTATAACGGTTGACGAGCTTATAGAACTTAGAAAAAATGCCAATGATATGTTTGTACGAGATGAGATATATGAATATATCGTCAATATAGTCGAAGCAACCAGAACCAATGAAATGTTTTCTATGGGTGCCAGTCCGCGAGGTACCATAGCACTGTTAAGGATGGCAAAAGCTATGGCGATTCTTGATGGTAGAGATTTTGTGACTGCCATGGATGTCCAGAGCGTGACAAAGGATACACTCGGACACAGAGTCAAGCTCAGCGCCAGAGGAAAAGCGCAGGGACTCAATATGGATATGGCGATAAGACAGTTGCTTGGTTCTATACCGGCACCAAGAAATTGATAATTATCATGAAAATATAATGTTGGTAGTGAATTGATACTATGGTTTGCTGAGGGTGATTTATATGGAGAGCATTATAAGGTTAATAATATATTCAATTTTACTTTTTATAAATGGATTAATGTATTATTTTCTGCACAGCCATTTTTATTTTATGCTTATGGTAATAATGGTTGTGTCTCCTTTTGTATCCATTATAATGGCGTTTATTATTAGAAAATATGCTGATGTGAGTATTGTTTCAGCCATAAACAGTACGGGCGGTGAGTATGCCGCTCAAAACGAAAGAGCGTATTTTTATATAAAAATCAGTAATCCTACTCCGTTTATATCGCTTGACACAATTATAAAATTAAAAATAAGAAATATATTTTTTGAAACAGAAGGATATCATAAGATATCTATGCCGGTAAAGATTAGAAAAGGAAGTCAGATTGAGTTTCCGATATTTGCCACTTTACCGGGTATCGTGGAACTAAGTGCCGAAAAAATATATATAAAAGATCTGATGGGCTTTGTAAAACTAAAAAAGAAGATTTCTGCAAAAGCAGACACAACAATTATGCCGGAGATAATCGGTGAGTATGATTATGATAAAACGGCTCTCGAACAGGGTTCGCTCGAAAGCGAAGAAAGTTCAAAGAAAGGTCATGATTTTTCAGATGTACAGGAGATAAGAGAATATATTCCGGGAGATAAGCTTATGAGTATTCATTGGAAATTATCTGCCAAAAGAGACATCCTCATGGTTAAGGATAGAGCAAGTATGTCAGACAGACAGCTTGTTGCTTTGATTGAACTTGTAAAAAATAATTCGGCAGAGTTAAATATGGTGCTTACTTCCGCATATACACTTATCAATCAGATAGTAAATGACGGAACTACCGTAAGGCTTATGTACTGGAGCGAATTAAGATATGAATATGAAACACTTAGGATAGATTACAAATCGGACTTGGATGATGCATTTTCAAAGATGTACTATGAAAAGACATATCAGGATATGAATCGGGGGGCTAATTATATGGCATCGGTTCATCCGGAGATTAAATCATATCTTCATATCACTTCAGACGGTGAAAGATGTCTGATGAATATCAGGGAGAATGGCTGATGGCAAAAAACAGCAAAAAGAAAGGTAAAAAGGAAGACAATTTAATAGAACTTTGTGAAGGCGTCACCTTATGCGAGGATTTCTTCGAGCAAAAGGAGAAAAGAATCCTTACACTTTTATTAAAAGGCTTTATTGTATATCTGCTTTCTATGGGTACAATAGGGTTTTATTTGTCTGCCATACAGGCTGAGTATAATGTGATTCTTTGCCATATAGTGATTTTTGTCTTTGCGATGTTTTGTGCGATGCTTTATTACAGACTTCTGACGGAAAACTTAGGCTATTTTTTATTGTTTGTTCTTTTTGCCGGTTTGGTTTATTTGCTTAGAATATATATAAACAGCGGATTTTATGCAATTGTAAATATATCGGTAAGAGATGCGGCAGAGTATTTTGATATAGATATTCAAAGACTTTATAATGAGCAGATCAGTGACAGATATTTAACTATAACCATTGTTGCATTGTTTATAGGACTCGTACTTGATATCTTGCTTAATGTTTACATCTCCAGACGAATGCAGTATGCGACGGCTATGTTTATAGTTATGTTTTTTAACGTAATTCCTCTTTATATGACTTTAGAGCCGGATATGTTATATGCGATGATGCTTCTTGCAGGCATATCTTTGTCATATGTTATAAAGGTAAGCAGGCATTACAGTCCACAGGTTGCCATAAAAAGAAGTGATTCAAAATACGAAACGAGGGGGAAAAAGAAAAAAGAATTTTTCTATACCTATGATATAAAGGCTCTCTCACAGGCTTCACTTTTAGTTTTTATATTTGTTGCAATAGTAATAACTTTGGTAAGCTCTATCAGACCGAAAGACAGCTTTAATGTAGGTTACAAACAAAACAAATATAAAGAAGTAACCATGGCAGCCGTAGGAGT
>CADCDW010000030.1:4904-30076 GCA_902800325.1 uncultured Lachnospiraceae bacterium | reverse complement strand
CTGGGCAGGCTTTTTCCATTTCGGACAGGATAAAGGTGGTATGAATAGTGGTAAGCTGGGTGCTGTATCAAGTATAAAGCTTGATTATCAGACTGACCTTATGATTAGGTTTACTCCGTATTCGTATGATACACTTTATCTTAAGCATTTTGTGGGTGAAAGCTACAATCCTTATGAGAATTATTGGACGCGTATAAATTATAATAATGTTGAAGATGATGATACGGACGTTTTAAGCCCGGAAGCAAAGGCATTGAAGAAGCATTATGAAGAGGGCGGCGCTAATGCTGCCATGGGTATCATCGGAATCAGAAATGTCGATGGTGACAGAAATGGAATATATCAACCATATTATACGGGAGAGATAAATGATTATAACGATTTTGGATATATGAATGAAGTTTTTTATCCAAGACTGAATGGCAATGAGAGTAAAGTTGATACAAGTCTTTATGATGGTGAACCTTATAATGAAAGTGATCTTCTTGTGCCGGAGGAAAATATAGCGGCGATAGAAGAATTCATACAAAATTTTGATCATGAAGGTACGGATGAAGAGATAATTGCTAATCTTATTAACTATTATCAGGATAACATACCATATACTATTAAACCGGGCAAGACTCCGAGAAAAAAGGATTTTGTCAATTATTTTCTGACGGAAAATAAGAAAGGCTATTGTGCACATTATGCTTCATCAGCAACCTTGATTTTAAGATATCTCGGTATACCTGCGAGATATGTCGAAGGTTATGCGATAAGTTATTATCAGCTTTCTGAAGCAGAGCTTGCGGAAGGAAAGGATTATTCGGATTATTATGACGGATATTCCGAACTCGGTGAAACGGCAGTCCTTCAGGTAAATGCAACGGATGCGGATGCTCATGCATGGATAGAGGTATACAGCGAAGACAGGGGCTGGTATCCGGTAGATGTCACACCGGCAGGTGAGGCAGAGGAATCAGAAGATTTCTGGGATATGTTTGATGATATAATGAATGGTGATGATGAATCAGATGCCGGTGATGAGGATGGAGGACAGCTTAATGTAAAGATATCTGATAATATGGTAAGAGGAGTAGTGTATGTGATAATAGGCATTATAGCTTTAGTCATTTTGGTGCTGCTCGGTATAAGGGCAGTAGCAGGGCTGGCTTTGTTAATCAGGTTTTTAAAATCAGGATTAAATGACAGACTTATTATCAGATATTCGATTTATTATAAAAAGAAGAGCAGATTTAATAAGGAATTAAAAGATAAGATAAACTATCTGGAGCAGATTCAATTTATCTATAATAGAAAAAAAGAAAAGCTTATTAAAAAAGATGAATCAAAAGCTCATTTGTTTGAGGAAGAGTTTGATATAGAAAAAATAGTCGATATTTTAGACAGAGCAGGTTTTTCAAACAGAGAAATTGCAGATGAAGAATATGATTATGTTTGTAAAATGCTGTTTTAAAAATGAGTAAATCACTTAGATAATTAAATATTTGAAATTTACTTATTTAATATTAAATATATTTGAAATTATCTTTTGAATATATTTGAGTTTATCTTTGAGGTTGAACAAAAAATATATTAATGTTATTATATTATTTTGGTAAAAGGGATTGACCATGGGAAAGAAGAAATTTGAAAGGCTTTTGTTTAAAAACACTCTTGCCTTGGCGATACCGGCAATTATAGTTTTAGCGGTACTGATGTTTATGTTTATAAGATATCCTGTTTTAGAGCAGACAAGACTTGTAAGCATCGATGGGGAGAATTTGTATAAAAGAGTATCAGAGCTTTATACATTTGGAGATACCAATGTTAAGCTCGATGTCAGTGATTTGACATATGCCGGTTTTGACTATTATGTCAACGGAAAGGTAAAAGGCGGTTATTATTATCAATTAAATGATGACAGAGTTATGTTTTATGTGATTGAAACGAAGAATCCGTCTATGAAAATTGATAAAAAAAGTATAAAAGCAAAGATAGTAAAAGACAGTATTTCAACTGAATATATAGTAGACAGACTTATGGAAGCCGGTGGATTTGAGGGACAGCTCAAGGATGATTTTTTCAGCGAATATGTAATAAGTGAATGTGATTATCCTGTTACTTATATAACTATGCTTTATATCCTCTTTGCTTCGCCTATAGTGATAAGTGTTTTGATTATAGCATATACATTTCTGGTGTGGACCAATCCGGCACTGCATGCGCAGGCAAAACAGCTTTCGCTATATGGAGATATTGGTGCTGTGATTGAAGAATTGAATCTTCAGGTTGCCAATCATCTGGTATTTAAAATCGGAAATATATATGTAACCGAGGATTATCTTATAGTTAATTATCTTATGAAAACGGATGTAATAAAGCTTGATAAGATAAAGGAATTTGAAAAGACTGAGGTTGAAAAGCATTCTTTACCATGGAAAAAGCAAAGAGTGTTCAAGCTGCGGTTTGTCACTGACCTTAAAAGAGAATACGAGCTTGAATTATTAAATGAAGATACATTAAATGACATAATCGATTATGTCAGCGTTATGCATTAGGAATATTTTGAAAGTGAGGAAATATATAAGATGAAAGAGAAGTTAAGTGCAATTAAGGAACAGACACTTGCTAAAATTGAACAGGCGCAGGATGCATCTGTTATCAATGATATCAAGGTTGCAATACTTGGTAAGAAAGGTGAGCTTACACAGGTATTGAAGAGTATGAAGGATGTTGCTCCGGAAGACAGACCAAAGGTAGGTCAGATGGTCAATGAGGTAAGACAAAATATAGAAGAAAAGCTTGAGGCCAAGCTTAAGAGTATTAACAGAGCTGCAAGAGCTGAAAAGATGAAGAGAGAGACTATCGACGTCACACTTCCGGGCGTTAAGAAAATTGATGGACATAGACATCCTAACCAGACGGCTCTTGAGGATTTGGAAAGAGTATTTATCGGTATGGGTTATGAGGTTGTATCGGGTCCGGAGATAGAGTATGACAAATACAACTTTGAACTTCTCAATATACCTGCCAATCATCCGGCAAAGGATGAGCAGGATACATTTTATATTACCAAGGATATACTTCTTAGAACACAGACATCACCGGTACAGGCAAGAATTATGGAGAAAGGTAAGCTACCTATCAGAATTTTATCACCGGGACGTGTGTTTAGATCTGATGAAGTTGATGCAACACATTCACCTTCATTTCATCAGGTTGAAGGTCTTGTAATAGATAAAAATATAACTATGGCAGATTTGAAGGGTACGCTTGATCAGTGGGCAAAGGAATTCTTTGGACCAAATACCAAGACAAAATTCAGACCTCATCATTTTCCGTTTACAGAACCTTCGGCTGAGGTTGATATAACCTGCTTTAAGTGTGGCGGCAAAGGATGTCGTGTATGTAAGGGCAGTGGCTGGATTGAGATACTCGGCTGCGGTATGGTTCATCCTCATGTCTTAGAAATGTGTGGCATCGATCCTGAGGAGTATTCGGGATTTGCGTTTGGTATCGGACTTGAGAGAATCACACTTCTCAAATATGAGATAGATGACATGAGACTTCTTTATGAAAATGATATGAGATTTTTACAGCAGTGGTAGAAAGGGGATTTAAAGATGAATACACCGATTTCATGGATAAAAGCATATGTACCGGATTTGGACGTTGATATAGAAACATTTGTCAATAAGATGACACTCTCAGGTTCTCATGTAGAGAACTATGTTAAGAAGGATAAAAACTTAGAGAAGATAGTGGTTGGTAAGATTGAATCTATCGAAAAGCACCCGGATGCTGATAAACTTGTAGTATGTCAGGTTAATATAGGTGCCGAAACAATTCAGATAGTAACAGGCGCAAAAAATGTCAGGGAAGGCGATATGATTCCTCTCGTACTTGATGGAGGAAAGGTCGCAGCAGCTCATGGAGACAATACCGAATATCCTGATGGTATCAAGATTAAAAAGGGTAAGCTGCGTGGCGTAGAGAGCAATGGTATGATGTGTGGTATAGAAGAACTTGGTTCTTCAAGAGACTTCTATCCGGAAGCACCGGAAGACGGTGTTTATGTATTTCCTGCAGAGTCAGGAGTAACGCCCGGAGATGATGCGGTTAAGGCTCTTGGACTTGATGACGCTGTTGTAGAATATGAGATTACTTCTAACAGAGTAGACTGCTTCTCCATGATAGGTATGGCAAGAGAAGTAGCCGCTACATTTAACAAGAAATTTGTTCCGCCTGTAGTTACAGTTAAAGGTTCAGGCGGTGATGTAAATGATTATATATCAGTAGAGGTAAAGGATACTGACCTTTGTCCGAGATATGTGGCAAGAGTTGTTAAGAATATCAAGATAGGTCCTTCTCCAAAGTGGATGAGGGAAAGACTTGCAGCACAGGGTATACGTTCCATAAATAATCTTGTAGATATAACAAACTATGTTATGGAAGAATTTGGTCAGCCTATGCATGCATTTGACCTTGATACTATTGCCGGACATAAAATAATTGTTAAGCGTGCGGCCGATGGTGATAAATTTACTACTCTCGACGGTCAGGAGAGAACTTTGGATAAAGATGTTCTTATGATATGCGACGGTGAAAAAGAAGTTGCCATAGCAGGTATCATGGGTGGAGAAAACTCCATGGTTACTGACGAAATTAAAACTCTTTTATTTGAGGCAGCATGTTTTGATGGAACCAATATCAGACTTTCGACCAAGAGAATAGGTCTTTCAACAGATGCGTCTGCTAAATTTGTAAAAGGACTTGATCCAAATCTTGCACTTTTGGCTATAAACAGAGCTTGTCAGCTTATAGAGGAACTTGGATGCGGTGAGGTTGTTGACGGAGTTGTTGATGCTTATGCCAATCCGGTATATGATAAGGAGCTTCCTTTTGAGCCGGATAAAATGAACAGGCTTCTCGGTACAGACATCTCAAAGGAAGATATGCTTGAGTACTTTGGAAGACTTGAACTTGTATATAATCCTGAAACCAATATGATTAAGATTCCTACCTTCAGACAAGACTTAAACTGTATGGCAGATCTTGCGGAGGAGGTTGCAAGATTTTATGGCTATGACAATATACCAACAACTCTTCCTCATGGTGAGGCTACTGCAGGCAAGAAATCATATGCAGAACGTATAAATGATATTGTAAGAACTATCTGTGAAGGTAATGGTTTCTCGGGAGCTATGTGTTACTCATTTGAGAGTCCTAAGGTGTTTGATAAGCTTCTCATACCGGAGGATTCGGTTTACAGAAAGGCTATAGAGATATCCAATCCGCTTGGAGAGGATTACTCTATTATGAGAACACTTCCGTTAAACGGACTTCTTACTTCACTTTCTACTAACTATAACAGAAGAAATAAAGAAGCAAGACTTTATGAGCTTGCCAACGTTTATCTGCCTAAGGAACTTCCTCTTACCGAACTTCCGGATGAGAAGATGAAGCTTTGTATGGGTATGTACGGTTCCGGAGATTTCTTTGACCTTAAGGGCGTTATCGAGGAGCTTACAGAAAAGCTGGGATTTGGTAAGGAACTGATATATGAGCCTTCAACAGATGAACCGTTTTTACATCCCGGCAGACAGGCACTTATCAAAAAAGGAAAGATGACTGTAGGTTATATAGGACAGCTTCATCCTGAGGTTGCAGATAATTACAGTATAAAGGCAGACGTATATCTCGCTGTACTTGATATGGAAACAGTTACCATGCTCTCAAGCTTTGACAGAAAATATGAAGGCATAGCAAAATTCCCCGGTATGACCAGAGATTTGTCACTTGTAGTTGATAAGAGCATATTTGTAGGTGAGATTGAAAAGGTTATTAAAAAGTGCGGAGGAAAGCTTCTTGAATCCTACAAGCTTTTCGATGTATATGAAGGCGAACAGGTTGCAGAGGGTAAGAAATCCGTAGCTTATACCATGACATTCAGAGCTAAGGACAGAACCCTTGAGGATAAAGAAGTAACAGAGATAATTGATAAGCTTCTTAAGGAGCTTGGCAAGATGAATATCGAGATTAGAGCGTAGTATGTGACTTATTGGCTATTCTTACTGTTATATTTACGGTGCACGCATAGCTTACTGTCACTCACGCTATGCTTAGCACCAAAATTTAACAGTGAGAATCGTCCATCTGTGTGACAATGTGACAGGATGTTTGTCGCATGACATCTGAATTTTCGGAGGAAATGATTTTGAAACTTAGTGATTTTTACTACGAGCTGCCTGAGGAACTTATAGCGCAAGATCCGCTTCTTAAACGTAGTGACTCAAGGCTCATGGTTATAGATAGGAAAACCGGAGATATAGAGCATAAGCATTTTACTGATGTGATAGATTATTTGAATCCCGATGATTGTCTGGTTATAAATGATACTAAGGTTATACCTGCAAGGCTTATAGGCGTAAAAGAGGATACCGGTGCCTCGATAGAAGTTTTGCTTTTAAAACGTAAAGATGACAAAACATGGGAGACACTTGTAAAGCCGGGAAAGAAAGCAAGAGTGGGAGCAAAAATAATCTTTGGTGACGGAAAGCTTGTAGGAGAAGTGGTTGATATAGTGGAGGAAGGAAACAGACTGATCAGTTTTTCCTATGATGGCATATTTGAAGAAGTTTTGGATGAACTTGGTCAGATGCCGCTTCCACCATATATAACTCACAAGCTTGCTGATAAAAACAGATATCAGACGGTATATGCCAGGCATGAAGGTTCGGCCGCCGCTCCGACTGCAGGCCTTCATTTTACCAATGAGCTTTTAGAACAGATAGAGAAAAAAGGTGTAAGGATAGCCAGAGTAACTCTTCATGTAGGACTTGGAACCTTTAGACCTGTTAAAGTGGACAATATAACCGAGCATCATATGCACAGCGAATTTTATGTGATAGATGAGGCTGCGGCTGATATAATAAATTCTACCAAAGAAAAAGGCGGCAAGGTTGTATCGGTAGGTACAACCAGTACGCGAACTCTTGAAACAGCAGCCGATGAAAATGGGTTCATAAAAGCCTGCAGTGGCTGGACGGATATATTTATATATCCCGGATATAATTTTAAGTGTGTTGACCGGCTTATAACCAATTTTCATCTGCCGGAATCAACCCTGCTTATGCTCGTTTCTGCACTTTATGACAGGGAAAAAATACTTGAGGCATATAAGGTGGCAGTTGAAGAAAAGTATAGATTTTTCTCTTTTGGAGATGCGATGATGATTTTATAGACTCTAATGTAAAATAATGAGAGGAGGAGTTTTATGAAAACATGGAAAAGAAGTTTTAAGCTGCTTTCATATAATTTCTCATCTGTTATTTTATTTGAAGTAATTTTTAAGCTGCTTTCTGCGGCTTTACTGATACCGGCTCTTTATGCAACGATAAACTATTCCATAAAGCTTGCCGGTATTAATTTTCTATCGTTTAGGACAATTAAAAAATATCTTATGGCACCTACAACCTACGTTGCAATTTTGATCATAATGATGCTTGTATCTATATATTTTCTTGTCAATATATCAGGTATAGTTTATGCTATGGAGGCATCGCACAGACAGATAAAGATAAATGCGTTGCAACTGTTGATTAAAGCAAATGTCAATGCTATAAGACTTCTGAGATTTAAAAATATTTTTGTTATGGTGGATGTGCTTTTGATACTTCCGCTTGTTTATTCTTCTATTATTTTTTCATCTGTTTTTGAACTGAAATTTCCGGGATACTTTTATGATTTGATTGAAAAGTACAGAACTTCTTTTGCTATGATATGTGTTGCATATCTGCTTCTTTGTATACTTTCCATGTTCAAACTTTTGACTATTAATTTTTACGGCATTTACAGAACGGATTATAAAACATCGGCAAAGCTTAGTCGTGAGACTGTTAAAAAACATTTTATAAAGATTATAGGTGGAATGATTTTATATAATATATTGATTGCATTTGTTATGATTTTTTTGGAAGCTATTATGGCAAGTGGATTTGCAATTGTGCTTTCTAAAATTATATCCTACAAACGTATGAGATTCTTATTCAGCTCATTTGTCAATGCTGTTATTCTTATAGTTTATATGATATTTGTAATTATATCTACTCCTCTTATTTATTCTTATGTTTGTTCGTGCTTTTATGATATAGAGGGGGATCCGTATTATGATGAGTATAGGAGATTTAAAAGAAGAAGAGAAGAAAAATATAGAAAGAGAATAAAAAAGGACGGACTTTATAACAGACTTGTTGTAAAGAATAAGAAGAAAAACAGGATAGTAACTTTAGCTATAATTATAGCCTGCACTTTAATCAATGCACTATATATATATCTTAGTATGAGCAATAAGATAAGCTTAAATGTTGCATATGCCAATAGTGCTGAGGTTACAGCACATAGGGGGGATTCGCACAATGCTCCTGAAAATACCATGTCTGCATTCAGGCTGGCTGTAGAAAATCAGGCGGATTCCGTTGAATTTGATGTGCGCCAGACTAAAGATGGGGAGTATGTTGTTGTCCACGATGAAAGCTTAAAGAGAACAACCGGAGTGGATAAAAAGGTTGGAGAGGTAACTCTTGATTATATCAAATCACTCGATGCAGGAAGCAAGTTTTCTGATGATTTTGCAGGCGAACAAATTCCCACATTAAGAGAGACGCTGGAGTATTTTAAGGAGGAAGATGTCTTTATAAATGTTGAACTTAAACCGGCAGGGACGGATAAGGCTGATTATGTAGATGGTATTATCAGCTTACTCGAAGAGTTTGACTATATTGATGACTGTGTGGTGGCATCCTCGGATTACGACTCTCTTAAAAAAGTAAAAGAAATAAATCCGGACATAGAGACAGTTTATATAATGTATGTGGCGTATGGGGATATAGGAGATATGGAATATGTGGATGCATTTAGTATTCAGAATAGCTTTATCACAATGAGACTGGTAAGAAATGTTCATAAGAATGGAAAGAAAATATATGCATGGACTGTAGACAGAGAAAGCAGAATAATGGATCTTATTCTGCTTGATGTGGACGTTATAATAACCAATAATCCTTATAAAACAAAGGACATAATATATAATGCCAATGATAGTCTTTTATCTGATTTCTTTAGAAGACTGTTAAAAGGATACTAATTAAGAATTAACTGGTCTTTTATATAATAGTAGATATTCTGACTGGTGGCGGAATCGTAATGTAGTCCGTCGCGCGTAGTGTAACCGATGGCTTTTAAGTAAGAATTAGCATCTATTATTTTTATACCGGATCCGATAAGGTCTCCCTGGATATCAATATTAAAATCATCTATGACCTCATTTGTTACAGAATATCCGTTGCTTTCACACAACTCATCATCAACCGGATTTATAAGCATGTAATAAAGTTGGGCATCAGTCCTGCTTCTTAAGTCTAAAAGCAATTCTTTGTACTTTCCTGTTCCTGAAAGAACATCATTTACGCCAAGTCCGATAACTATTTTTGTGTCTGCGTTGGACATACTTATAATTTCGTCCATATGATTCGATAAGAATCTGTAACCTACACCGTTTTCTGCTAAAAACGTATCGTCTGATTCGGCATAGCTTTCCATCTGAACATATCTTGAATCACCGACAAATATATATGTTTCGTAGGCATTGGTTTTATTGGTATGCTGCGTCTGAACCGGTATCTGGCTGGCAGCCTGAGTAGTGGCAGCGGTAGTCTTTTTTTCTTCCGTCGTTGGTTCCTCCGTTTCTGTCTTCTTGGATATACTGTTATCAGCTTCTGTGGTCGGTATCTCAAGAGTTGTATAATATTCCACAACCTCAGTGCTTTCCGTATCTTCGGTAGTTTCAGTGGTTTCTGTCTTTGTCTCTTTTGCATCTGTAGCCGTGGCAGGATTGTCGATAAAGGTATCGCCTCGGTTAGCTTTCTTTTTATCTGAAAGGATAAGACCACTTATATGTATAAGCAAAAAGAATAACAGTCCCCAAAAGCAAATTTTTGTAACAACTTTCATTTTTATATGACTCCATTTTAAATACTGATTAAAAATAACCCAATTATTATAATATATTTCCCAAGACCTTGCAAGGTTTTAAAATCTTATAAATAAGGTTGACTGAATTAACCGGTTTTAAACAACTAAAAGACACATAAAAACAAAAAAATGTGTGCTTGCGATATATTAATAAATGAGATAATATATTAAAGCAATATAAAATACAATGTTGAAATAACAGTTACAAATCATAAAAGAGGAAAAGAAAATGATAATCAAAAAAACAATGGGATTATCCGGAGAGGTAAGTATCCCGGGAGATAAATCTATATCACACAGAAGCGTTATGCTTGGTTCACTTGCAAAAGGCGACACTTATGTTTACGGCTTTTTACAAGGGGCGGACTGTCTTTCTTCCATAAGCTGTTTTAGGGCAATGGGAGTAAATATAGAAAATGATGGCAGTAAGGTTATAATTCATGGAAATGGGCTTCACGGATTAAAGAAACCATCGGGGCTGCTTGACGTAGGTAACAGCGGAACAACCATAAGGCTTATGTCAGGTATACTCGCTGCTCAGGATTTTGATGTGGAAGTAGATGGAGATTCATCTATAAGAAAGCGTCCTATGGGTAGGATTATGACGCCGTTGTCACTTATGGGTGCTGATATAAAAAGTAAAAATGACAATGGATGTGCTCCGCTTTTGATAAGTGGTAAAAAACTTAAAGGTATAAATTATATTTCGCCTGTTGCATCGGCTCAGGTAAAATCAGGTATACTGTTTGCAGGACTTTATGCAGATGGGGAAACCTCTGTAACGGAACCTTATGTGAGCAGAAATCATACCGAGCTTATGTTCAAGGACTTTGGTGCTGATATAGAAACATCAGGTAAGACAGTAACAGTAAAACCGGCAGAAGAACTATATGCAAGACGTATAGATGTACCGGGCGATATATCTTCGGCTGCTTATTTTATAGTTGCCGGACTTATAACAAAAAACTCAGAGTTGACTATCAAAAATGTAGGTATAAATCCTACAAGAGACGGTATGATAGAGGTCTGTCATATGATGGGTGCTGATATGGTAATAGATAAAAAGAACAGTGATCAGGCTGAGCCGGTTGCAGATCTAACAGTCAGGACATCATCGTTGAAGGGCTGCACCATAGGTGGAGAACTGATACCAAGATTAATAGATGAGATACCTGCCATAGCTGTTATGGCATGCTTTGCTGACGGACAGACGATTATAAAAGATGCAGCAGAATTAAAGGTTAAGGAAACCAATCGAATAGATACCATAGTTAATAATCTTAAGGCTATGGGAGCTGATGTAATCGCAACCGATGACGGAATGATCATAAATGGCGGAAAATCACTTCACGGAGCAGTGATAGACAGTAAACTTGATCATAGAATTGCCATGAGCTTTGCAATTGCCGGACTCAATGCAGACGGAGAAACAAAAATACTTGGCAGCGAGTGCGTTGATATATCATTCCCGGGATTCTTTGAAAAGTTAAACATTTGCTGTAAATAGATTGAGAAGATAAAAAAAATATGATAAAATTACAGCATCAAAATATAAGGAGGCGGAAAATGGTTATAACAGATGATATTAAGTATGTGGGTGTGAATGACCATCAGATAGATTTGTTTGAAGGTCAGTATATAGTACCAAACGGTATGGCATATAATTCATATGTGATTCTTGATGAAAAGATAACAGTTATGGATACCGTAGATGTACATTTTACGGATGAATGGCTTGGTAACATCAAGAGTGTGCTTGGTGATAAAAAGCCGGATTATCTCGTAGTACAGCATGTGGAGCCGGATCATTCGGCAAGCATCGCAGCCTTTATCAGGGAGTATCCGGAGGTTACGGTAGTGGCAAATGCCAAGGCATTTGAGATGATTAACAATTTTTACAGAATAGATTTTGGCGATAAGAAACTGGTTGTAAAAGATGGTGAGGAGCTTTCGACAGGAGCACATACTCTTAAATTTGTATTTGCGATTATGGTTCACTGGCCGGAGGTTATGTTTACATATGACAGCAAGGACAAGGTGCTTTTTTCAGCAGATGCATTTGGTAAGTTCGGAGCGCTTGATGTAGAGGAAGAGTGGGACTGCGAAGCAAGACGCTACTATATCGGTATAGTCGGAAAGTTTGGTATGCAGGTTCAAAATGTTCTCAAGAAGGCAGCAGCACTTGACATTGAAACTATATGTCCACTTCATGGACCTATACTTAAGGCACCTCTTGAACACTATCTTGAACAGTATAATACCTGGTCCTCCTATGGTGTTGAATCAGAGGGAGTTATGATTGCATATACTTCTGTTTATGGCAATACCAAGAAGGCTGTAGAGCTTCTCGCAAAGGAACTCGAAGAGCTTGGATGTCCGAAGGTTGCAGTAAATGATCTTGCCAGAGAAGATATGGCAGAATGTGTTGAGGATGCATTCAGATATGGTAAGATAGTTCTTGCGACTACTACATATAACGGAAGCATCTTCCCATTTATGAGAGAATTCATAGAGCATCTCACGGAAAGAAACTTCCAGAAAAAGACAGTTGGTCTTATCGAGAATGGTTCATGGGGACCTATGGCTGCCAAGATTATGAAGGACAAGCTTGCAAACAGCAAAGACATAACATGGACTGAAAACAATGTAAGAATATTATCATCAGTAAGTGATGAGAATATAGAGCAAATCAAGGCACTTGCCAAAGAATTGATGTAGTATATTTTAATGCTTTTGGGAGACGGCATTAACACGAGATGCATTATAAGAATGTATGATGCAGACAAAACAATACTATATTAAGGAGTAAAAAAATGGCAAAAAATTTATTTGATTTAACCGACAGAGTAGCAATCGTAACAGGATGTTCAACAGGACTTGGGGTTCAGATGGCAAAGGCACTTGCCAATCAGGGCTGTAACATAGTTGCAGTAGCCAGACGTCAGAATCTTCTCGAAGAAGTATGTGCTGAAATAGAAAAGGATTACGGTGTTAAGACTATGGCCTGCAAATGTGATATCACTGATACCGAAGCAGTTGAGGCAGCAGTAGATGCAGTACTTGAGAAGTTTGGTCGTATCGATATCCTTATCAACAACGCAGGTACAGGCGCAGTAGCTCCTGCAGAGGACATCACTGACGATCAGTTATTCAATGAGTTAAATATCGACCTTGGCGGTACATTTAAGTTTGCACGTGCATGTGCTAAGAAGGCAATGATACCTGCCAAGTTTGGACGTGTTATAAACATAGCTTCCATGTATGGACTTGTAGGAAATAAGGTAGCACCTGCATCACCATACCATGCGGCAAAGGGTGGTGTTGTAAACCTTACAAGAGCACTTGCAGCAGAGTGGGGCAAGTACGGAATCACCGTAAATGCAATCTGCCCTGGATACTTTTATTCACCACTTACCAAGGAAACCCTTGACAGTGACTTCTTCCAGGCAAATGCAAAGACCATGATACCTATGGAAAGATATGGAAATGATGGCGAGCTTGATACAACAGCTGTATTTTTAGCATCACCAACAACCACCTACGTAACAGGTGTAGCACTTCCTGTTGACGGCGGCTACACATGCATGTAGCGAGTGCAAGAAGGAAACCAAGCAGCCGCGAAGCGGCTATTTGGGTTTCCTTGCACTCGCTAATGAGCAAGCCGTCTGCGAGAGCAGACGAGTGAGTGCCGACAGGCACGCGCTTGCGAGTTAAGAGTTAAAAAGCGAACAGCCTGCGTAAGCAGGCTGTTTTTCATATCAATGTATTTATATTCAAGGACTGTTAATTTATGTTAATGAAATATACCTTAAGATATGATGGTATACATTATCAGGATTGAAAATAGATTTAGAAGAGGCTTTAAATCTTGATGTCGATATATATATATATATATATAACTCAGATTTCAACAATAAAGCATATCCAATTTTTATCATCACGTTCTATACAATTTACACTTATATATCCATTATGTTTTTCTAACTGCTTTTTTAAGAAATATAAACCAAGACCATGAGATAATCCATCCATTTTTTGGGATGTATGTTTTGTAGAAAACCCATATTCAAATAATTTATTTAGCTTGCTAATTGATAATTTCTCGTCAATAGGATTTCTTATCTTAATTGAAGTTCTTTCGTCATCGGATGTGATTTGAACATAAATATTATCTTCTGGCTTACAGGCTTCAATTGCGTTTTGTAAAAGGATATTTGCATAATCTGTAAGTTCTGTTTCTGAAGCCTTACTATTTATTGTGGAAGTTGCAACATCAAATGAAACTATTATGCCTTCCTGTTCTGCTCGTAATGCTTGATTGTAGAGAGCAGCAGCAAGTAAAGGCATATTTATTTTAAGCAAAGGATATGCACGAAGAGGCTTACTGTAAATATTTGAATATCTTTGCAATGCATTTACAAGTTCATCATAGGTGGAGCAGGTGCTTGGCAATTGTTCAAGATTTTGAAGTCTGTTTGAAAACTCATGCTGACTATTGCGTATATCATTTATCAGAGATTCATATATTGGCAGATTTTTATTGTATGAGATAAGCTCCAGATTTTTTCTGGTTATTTCATTATCATAATAAAGTATACATGTATTTGAAAGCATTAAAAGGAGAATCACAAAAATAATTATAAAGGTATTATCATATAGTTTTGAAAGATCATATTTAAAGTATAATAATATCAGCATTAAAATAATATATGAATATAAGAGTAAAGATTTATACATAAATCTTGCCTGTATTATTAGATTAAAAATATGTTTTATTTTAGTAAATGATAGTAAAATTATGGCTATAGATAATGTAATAAGGTTCCCAATAACACCACTAAAATCATCTGATATATTTATTTCTTTAGGTAAAATTACAACCATTAATAAAGCAGCTGTAAATTGAAAGGCAAATATGAGCAATAATGTTATAAATGCTAAAAATATACCTTGATTCCAATTTGAAGCTACAAACAAAGAGATATATAGTATACATACAACTTGAGAAAAAAATAAAGATATAATAGGTTGTACAGAAAAAAATGTGTTAAAAGAAACAGTTACGATAAGAAATATAAAATCAATTATCGTTGGCTTTAGGCATTTGTTTGATAATTTATGAGATATAAAGTAAATACTCAAGAATTCAAGTGCTGTGATGATCGAACTCAATATCATATTTTCCCTCCGTTTTTTGAATCAAATATTAAGATTTGATTTATATGCTCTTCCTATTGGAATAACAAAAGAGTTAATATTTACACACATATTTGTTTTATCAATATGTGTTATTTTTTTTTCATTGATTATGTAGCGTTTATGTACTTGTATAAAATCACAACCTAAAACTGTAAGAATGCTGCCAAGATTATATTCACGTGTGGTAAGTGAGTCATTTCCCAAATAAATCACAAGTGTGTGACCTTTTGATTCTATATAATTTATGTTTGTTAAAGAAATATTGTGGTGAATACGGCAACAATCGCAAATGTCAAATGTGCTTTCAAGATATCCGGTAATAAGCATTTGCTCTAATTGATTTATAATGTCTTGATATCTATATGGCTTGGCAATGTAATTGTAACAGTGATAATTAGACAAGGCAAATCCACCTTCATCAGATATAGCGGTCAAAAATAAAATAGGTGTTTTATAATAAAGAGGAAAAGTTCTTAGTTTCTCTGCCAATAAAAAACCGCCTCTATTACCTTTTTCTTTGGATAATTGTACATCGAAAAGAAATAGAGTATAAGGGTTTTCTTGGATTGAATTTGTTATCCTGTCAAGGGCATCGTTATATGTATAACTTGATTCTGTTTCCCATGTAGGGTAATGTGAATTGATTGCTTTGTTAAGATTGTTGTTTTGACTGATATCATCTTCTACAATTAAAATATGTTGTTTCATATCAACCATCCTCTATTAAAATAATTTTCATATAGTATAACAAAAAAATAAATTTATAACAATAACTCTAATATATAGAAAAATGTCGTTTGTGGTGTTGGTTTTGCCGTTCGTGACGTTTTTTGCATATTATATGGAATGAATTAAATTTATGATGTATAAATACAAAGAAGTGCGTATTCCGCTTGAACGGAACAGCCAATCCGCGATAGCGGTAAGGCTGTCCGCTCCAAACGGTAAGTTTTTATATTAACCAGGGTTACGCATATTCTTTCCGTTCAGTTCAAGGCGGAACGCCTTGTGTATGATACGGTCCAGACATGCATCTGCATATGTATTATCAGCAAATAAATCGTACCAGGATTTAACCGGTAACTGAGATACGATGATGGTTGATTTGCGATTGTCACGGCTGTCTATCACTTCAAAGAAGTCACGGCATTTGTCGAGATCAAGGTCCATCAGTCCAAAATCATCAATGACCAATAAATCTAAGTTGGCCATATGATTGACGTATTCAAGGTAAGTGCCTTTTATACGCGCCTGATCCATTTCGCTCATCATCGTGTTTGCCCTTATGTACTTTGCAGTTTTGAACTGCCTGATTGCTGCAATACACAATGCGTTTGATATATAAGATTTCCCTGCACCGGTTGCGCCCGTAATAAGGAGATTACGTCCTTCATCAAGCCATTTACAGGTTGCGAGCAACTCAATTGTTTCGGTATCAAGCATTCTGTCCGGTTCGTATATCGTGTCATCAAATGATGCCTGAGGATACCGGAGAGTTGCCTTTTTGAGAAACCTGTTGAACTTTTTATTGAAACGTAGTTCCCATTCGAAGTTCACGATGCTTGAGAATCTTTCATAGAAGCCAGAAAGATCAGAGTTAGGATTTCGTATCTGTTCTTCATAAGCTTCAGCCATACCTGACATTTTCATCTGTTTGAGACGGTCAATAATAACCATCTCTTCAGCAGTTAACTGTATTTTTTTCATAGTATTCACCTTTACTTGTAGAAGTCCTTTCCTCTGATATTTTCATGAGGCGGAAGTGATGGGGCTTTTCCGTTTTCGGAATCGATGTTATTCACAACATTTCCGAGGACTCGTTTAAAGTATGAATACTTACAGGCATGCATTTCGATACATTTGCGGGATGCTTCCTCAACAATACCATGAGGAATCCCTTTGCAGGAATGAAGAATTCCCGCACAACTGTTATAAGCCTGTTCCTCGTGCCTTGCAGAACGCAGGACCTGATCAATCAGTTCTTCTGTGCATTCCCCGTAGGCAGATGCCCACCGACGATAATAAGCACCATCACGGGCATTTACTTCTTTGTAATAAAGATGTTCAGGCTTCATATGACTGTCGTCTGTGATGTATTTAGGAAAATCCTTATAGGAACGTCTGTGTTTACAGATGAACCTATTATTACGGTCACAGATCATTATCTCTGTAGGGGTAGCCTTTACAATTGCAGGCTGTCCACGATATGTGTACAATACAGAGTAATAGTGGCCATCATACTCAAGATGATAGTTATCAGGTACTTTCAGAATGTATTTATAATCGCATGTCGAATACTTATCGCCTGGCAGCGGTTTCATTTGCGGTTTGTCATACCTAAGGTATGCATCCATTCTGGATCCGACCATCTTTTGAAACTCTCGTCTGTTGATGTCCGCTATTATTTTTTGCGTCGCATCATTTAGTGACTCAAGAGAAGTGAAGATATTTTCTTTCAGTTTCTCTATCAGATGAGTTTCAAGATACCGGACATGGTTTTCAACCGTTGGCTTACCTTTTGGCTTGCGCGCCGGAGGCGGTAGTATTATTACATCGTAGAATTCTTCAAGGTCCTGATATGCGGTATTAAGGATTAATTCGTCCTTCGTATGTTTGGTTACTGCTGTTTTGCAATTGTCGGGTACGAAGTACTTCGGAACTGCACCATAAAACGTTATTGCATTAACTGTTCCCTGCATGAAATTCGGAAGTTTTTCATCAAGGAAACATTCGGCATAAACAAGACTGCTTACGCCAAGAGTGGTAGTGAAGACATGTACCTTTTTAACTTCGCCTGTTTGTGTATCAACAAGTATTTCAGGCTGATCGCCAACCCAGTCGATATACATCTTTTCGCCGGGAATACGTTCAACAGGCATGGATACTTTGTCACCGCCGTAATTCTTTTCTATGAATCTCTTAAAGAGTTCATAGAACTGTGAAACCTGATAACCATCCGGATGCTCATTTTTGTAATCGAGCCAGCAGTAAAACATGTTTACTTTGCTTCCTTTGGTCATCATGCGGTCATAGTACCGTTCAAAATCAGGTAAAGGAATATCTTTTCTCCTGACGTTTTTAGGAGGATATATAAGTTCCTCCACTTGTACGGGTTCCATCTTAATGATGTCATCCCAGGACAGACCGGATTCTTTATACCGGTCAAGAATTAATTGTATGCCACTGCATCCAATGCCATACCGTTTTCGGATAACCGGAATCGAAACTTTATCGTTCCGAAGACCGATTACACCGATGATTGTGTTGTAGTCATGCATAATCATAGCTCCTTTCGTATTTGTTATTAACTACGAAAAGAACTATATCATATATAAGAAAACTTACCGTTTGGAGCGGAAAGTCTTACCGAACGGGCGGAAAGGAACTTACCGTTTGAAGCGGAATCAACTTACCGTTGGAGCGGAATATGCACAAAGAAGGTCAGGTTGAAAAATGAAACGTAAGAAAAAGGAGAAAAACAAATGATTTTTAAATATAAAAGGCATCCAGGAACAAAAGGAAGTGAAACGATAGTTACGATAATTCATGCTTTTATGATTTTGGGTATAGGAATCTTGGGACTTTATACTTCCAAGCAGATATATGAAGAGGATACGGGATTTTTTCTTGCGTGGTTTATAACCGCGTTGGTGTATTTTGTTATTTCATGTGTAGTGCAGTTAATAAAATCGGCTGATACTATGTATTCTATGCTTGCTTTTACATATAATCAGAATAAGGGGCTTTATATCTATGATGTGAATGACGACAGCTTTCTTGCAGGCTTTAATTTGATTGATTATAAGATTTATCCTGCAAGAGAGAGTTCTTATTCTTTTATTGACGGATTTTTTTCATCAAATATGGAAAGAAGCCGTCAAAAGCTTGGACAGAATACATTGCTTAAGCAATTGGATAAACAAAAGGCATTTGATTATATTCTAAATAATGGTCTGGAAGATAATTACGGGAAAAGAATATACAGTATAAAGGAAGTTACAAAAAAATCAAATTGTATTAAATTAACATATTCCTATTTGACAAATGTACAAAATAATTTTGAAAGGGAAGATGTCATTAGAGTTTATAAAGGTATAAATAATTATAAAGAACTATATGAACTTTTACTTAAACTTAAAAATTAGTAGATAAAAGAAATAAATTTATAAAAAAATCAAGTTATTTCGTTTTGACGAAATAACTTGATTTTTTGGTATATACTATAGATAAATAGATTGTTTGGGAGGAATACTTATGTTAAAACGATAGTTATTTTCTTAAAATGAAATAAATTTAAAATAAAAACAAGTTATTTTGTCTTGACAAAATAACTTGTTTTTTATTTTGCTTTAGTATATACTATATTTAAATAGATTATTTAGGAGGAATCCTTATGTTAAAGCGAGAGTTATATTTATCAAAGATAAGAGGGTTTTATGAAAGTGACCTTATAAAAATATTAGTAGGGATTAGAAGATGTGGCAAATCAGTTATTTTACAGCAGATTATGGATGAATTAAAGGAAAAAAATGTTGACGAAGACCATATTATTTATGTTAATTTTGAATATATTGAATTTGAAGAACTGCAGGATTATAAAAAATTAAACAGGTATGTAAAAGAACAAATAGTTGATAGCACTATATATTATGTATTTCTTGATGAAATACAAAATGTGGATTGCTTTGAGAAAGTAGTTAATTCACTTAGGGCTTCAGTAAAAAATATAAGCATATTTATTACGGGTTCAAACGGAAAGTTGTTGTCGGAAGAATTATCAACAGTTTTATCCGGACGATACATTTCTTTTCAGATAAATCCTTTAAATTATCGTGAATATATTGAACTTACGGGAAAAGATGGAAAGAATAAAGAATCCTTTGATGATTTTGTAAAGTGGGGTGGACTTCCGAATCGTACACAATTCACAGATGAGAGTAACATTAAGGATTATCTTCATAGTGTATTTGATTCTATTATTTTGAGGGATGTTGTAAGCAGGTTGGGGCTAAAAGATACATCCTTGTTTAATTTGATTTTACAATATATAATTGATACAACAGGCAGAGAATTTTCTGCAAAAAATATCATTGCATTTCTTAGAGCAGAAGGAAGGGAATTATCAACTGCAACGTTGTATAATTATTTAGATGCTTTATGCAGAGCGTTAATAGTAAAAAAAGTATTTCGATATGATATACATGGAAAAGCCATATTGAAGACATTAAATAAGTATTATATGACTGATTTGGGAATTGCTCAGATTAAAAACCATAATTATAATATTAATTATTCATTTTCACTGGAAAATATTGTTTATAATGAATTAGTAGCAAGAGGATACGATGTATATACCGGTAAGACGCCAAAGGGTGAAATTGATTTTGTTGCTGAAAAAGATGGTAACACAGTTTATATTCAGGTCGCTTATTTTTTAACAGATGATAAGGTGATAGAATGTGAATTTGGGGCTTTTAATGCTGTAAAGGATAATTTTCCTAAGTATGTTATATCATTATCGGAGGGGGATTTTGGGGGAGCGGGAATCATTCATATAAATATGATAGATTTTCTATGCGGAAGATAACTGTAAACAAAGGAGACTTAAAATGTACAATTACTCTTTATCCCAATGGCTCGCATTTTTTGCGATATACTGTTTTTTCGGTTGGGTATTTGAAAGTATATATGTTTCGATAGAATATAGAAAGCCGGTCAACAGAGGCTTTTTATATGGACCTGTCATACCCATATATGGTTTTGGTGCTGTGACAATTGTTTTTTTCACCGCACCGTTCAAGGACAATTCTTTTCTTACCTTTCTATCCGGTATGCTGGCTGCAACGGCGCTTGAATATGTAACCGGTTATGTGATGGAGAAAATGTTTGGCGTAAGGTACTGGGATTATACCTATGAACCTCTTAATCTAAATGGATATATATGTCTTGGATGTTCTCTTATGTGGGGCATGTTCTCGGTATTGGTAACAAATTATATTCATGGACCTGTGGATAGTTTCGTAAAGAATCTGAATGCTACAGAGCTTTGGCTCTTTGACGTTATATTTGTTGTATTTTTTGGTATAGATTTATATGCTTCAACACGTGCTGCATTTGATCTTAAAAAGATGTTTAAGGAATATGTTGAAACAAACGAAAATGTTATACGCTTGCAGAAACGTCTGGATGTGCTCCTTGCATTTGCAGAGGACGATTATAACAATTTCCAAAGCATGATGGAAGAAAAGAAGAAGGAGCATGAGGAAGAACGTAAAAGAATTAAAGCCAGGCTTGAAGAATTTAGGAATAAGTATTATAACAGTAAAGAAAAATCAAACAAGCGTGTTATGTATGCCATGAGACGTAATCCGGGCATGAGCTCAAAGGATAACAGATTTGAGATTGACAGCTTGAAGAAGATATTTATGAAAAAGTGATATGTATTTAAAAGTAGTCCTATTTGGATTGGTTGATATTGTATTTATGAATGATTTGAATTTGTTTTCACGATTGACATAAAGTATATAGAAGTATATAAGAGTATATAGAAGTATATAAGTATTTTGAAAGTATATAAGAGTATATAAAAAGTTAAGAGTATAAAAAAGTTGTAGGAGAGGTAAACCATGGAAAACAAAAATATGATAAGTCAGGAAGAAATCGAAAAAAGTAAAGTGATAATCAACAAGATAAATCAGTACTATTATAGTAAGATGGTAGGTCAGTACAGGCTTGGAACTTCACTTCTTATAGCTATTATGTGTAATGGCCACATATTACTTGAGTCTGTTCCGGGACTTGCCAAGACTACTGCGGCAAAGACACTAACCGAGTCTATGAATGGTACATTTTCCAGAATACAGTGTACACCCGATCTTCTTCCGAGTGATATAATCGGAACTCAGATATTTAATTATCAGACCAACAATTTTGAAACAAAGCTTGGACCTGTATATGCCAACTTTGTCCTGCTTGATGAGATAAACCGATCAAGTGCCAAGACGCAGAGTGCGATGCTTGAGGTTATGCAGGAGCACCAGACAACTATCGGTGGCGAGGTATTTAAGATGCCGGATATATTTACTGTTATTGCAACACAAAATCCGATAGAGCAGGAGGGTACGTATCTTTTATCTGAGGCACAGCTTGACAGATTTATCATAAAAGAAAAGATAGAATATCCAAATCAGGAGGAGGAACTCGAGATACTTAATCGTATAGAAAATAATGTGTTTGCCGAGTCACATCCGGTGGTTTCACTGGATGATATAAAATATTTACAGCAGCTTGTGGAGAGGGTTTATGTGGACCCTGCCATAAAAAAATATATCATTGCAATAATTGATGCAACCAGACATCCGGAAAAGTTTATAGGTAAAGAGCTTGCTCAGTATATAACTCTCGGTGCAAGTACCAGAGGAGGTATTGCTTTGATGGAGGTTGCCAAGGCGGTTGCACTTATGAATGGAAGAAATTATGTGACTCCTGATGATGTAAAGGTACTTATCTATAGTGTTTTAAGACATAGAATCACACTCAATTTTGCAGCAGTAGCTGACAATATAACTGAAGAAAGAATAATTAATGAAATCATAGGAGCAATTCAAACACCATGATGGATTATATAACCAGAATCAAATCAAATGTAAGCATATATTCGACCAAGAAGACGGACAATGTTTTCGATGGTTCCTATAAGTCGGTATATAAGGGCAACAGTCTTAATTTTGAAGATTTAAGAGAATATGTCTTAGGCGACAATATAAGAGACATCGACTGGAAGGCTTCATCACGAAGCAGGACTCTTCTTGTGAAAAGATATATAGCTGAGAAAAAACATAATATCATGCTTGTATTTGATACAGGTAAGAAGATGCTCGCAGATACGAGAGGACTTGAGACTAAAAAAGAAGTTGGTCTTATAGCCGGTGGAACTGCGGCTTATATAGCATGTAAAAACGGAGATTATGTAGGCTCTGTTTTCAATAAAAACGGCATGATAGAATACGGTCAGTTAAGAACCGGACTTGTTAATCTTGAAAGACTTATCACCTTATATGACAGAGCTGTTTTTAATGAAGAAAGCGGTGATTTAAATAAGTCACTTGGTTTTATACTTAAAAATATAAAACGTAAGATGATAATTTTTGTGGTTACTGATGCAGCAGGTATAAAGAGCGTTAGTGACAATACATTAAAAAAGTTAAGAGTAATGCATGATGTTTTATTTATCAATATAAGCGATGCGGATTTCACATCGGGTTCTTCTTATGATTTTGATAAATCCGAGCTTATGCCGGATTTCTTCTCGGGCAATAAAAAGTTCCGGGAGCTTGAACAAAAAATAAAAAAAGAGATATATGATGAAAATGAAAAAAAGCTTTTAAGGCATGGCATTGTTTTTACTGAGATAGATAAAAAAGAGGATGTAACGGAAAAAATAGTAGAGTTGTTGGAGAGGCATAAGTATGCAAATACAAGGAGGTAGTACCGGAGGTACTTCGGGTGGAATTAAAGACAGAATTACGGTAGGACTTCAGGATATGTATTCATATTCTGTATGGATTATAATTATTCTGGTTATAATCGCACTTATCCCACCGGTCATATGGCTTATTAAATTAATAAAAAAGAGAAATAAAAATGTTGATACAATAGTTGCAGAACCTGTCAAAGCTGTTGACCTTGCTTCGATAAAGCTCAAATATACAGGTATGCTCGATGAGATAATTGAAAAATACAAGGCGGGCAAGCTTAGTGACAGGCATGCTTATCAACAGCTTAGTAAGGTTATCAGACATTTTGTGTTTGATGTTACCGGGATAAAGGTTCAAAATTATACTTTAAGTGAGATAAAAGGTTTAAATATTCCTATGCTTTATTATCTTATCGATGAGTGTTATGAGCCGGAGTTTTCTAAGCAAAGTGGTGGTAATATAGTTGAAACATGTGAAAAGGCAAGGCAGGTAATATCAGGATGGAACTGATGTACAAATGGGTCTTATACATTGCGATACCTGTTGTTATTATACTTCCTTTTATAGTTATCAAAAGTAAGAAAAACTATTTAAACAGTATAAAGGCGGCAAATGTATCATTTGTAAAGGACGACCCTAGATTTAAGAAAAAAGTAATTATATATAAAATATTAAGTTTTGTTGCACTGGCATGTCTGTGGGTGGCTATAGGTGTAAGCTTTGTAATGATTTCAAGACCGGTTGAGGTTAAGACTGTCTCTAAGACCTTGAGAAACAGAGACATATTTTTATGTCTTGATATATCTGATTCAATGGATGAGTTAAACCAGTATATATGCGATGATTTAAGAGATCTGGTAAATGGACTTGACGGGGAGAGATTTGGCATAACTATCTTTTGCGGGAAGACAGTTGTATTGGTTCCGCTTACAACAGATTATGATTATGTCCTTTCTGAAATCGATAAACTTCAGGCATCATTTGAACAAAGTGCATCTTATTGGAATTGGTATTCAGACTTTGACTATGAAGCATATGAATATAAATATGCCGGAACTTTGAGTGACTATGGAAGCTCTCTTATCGGAGACGGAATCGCGGGATGTTTATTTGCATTTCCGGATTTAAGGGAAAATACTGACAGAGCACGAATCATGATTTTGTCTACAGATAATGAAGTGTATGGTGAGCAGATTGTGACGGTTACCGAGGCAACAGACCTTTGTGCCAAGTACGGAGTCAAGATATTTGCATTGGGACCGGATTATGTGGCAGATGAAGCGCAATATAAAAAAGATATAGAAAAAACAGGCGGTGCTTACTATAGGATTAAAAGTAAGTCAGCCGTTCAGGAGGTTATAGATGCTATAAGTGTAACTGATGCTTCCGATACGGAGGAGGTTCAGACACTAATTACAGATAAACCTGAACTTTTATTTTATATTTTACTTATATGTGTCGGTATATATTTTATAGCCG
>CADCDW010000030.1:0-4887 GCA_902800325.1 uncultured Lachnospiraceae bacterium | reverse complement strand
TATATTTTATAGCCGGCAGGAAGGTTAGATTATGAAGATAAATCCGATTATACCCATATGGGCGATGGCACTTATATGTGTATTGTTTTTGCTCATGGTAAGAAAGGGAAAATTTAATTATATAAGACAGATAATTATTGTAGCACTTTTATTTGTGATAAATCTCAGACCGATGGTTGAGGGAGATGATGTGCCGACGGTCAATCAAAATGTAGATGTGCTTTTTGTGATTGATGATACGATAAGTATGCTTGCTGAGGATTACAATGGGAGCGAAAGAAGAATTGATGCGGTTAAAGCAGATTGTAAATATATAGCCCAAAATCTGCCTACGGCAAACTTTTCAGTTATAACTATAGGTAATTATACTGATAAAGTTATCCCGTATACGAGTGATATTAATCTGTTTTATCAGGTTATTAATTCGCTTAAGGGACAGACAAGAATCTATGCTAACGGAACTTCATTTAACGAAGCTATAGAGGTTATGAAAAAAGATCTTGAAAATGATAGAGACAACTATCAGATTGTTTTTTTCATAAGTGATGGTGAGATTACCAATGATGAGAAATTAAAAAGCTACTCGGATTTGAAAGACCATATAGATGATGGGGCGGTACTTGGTTACGGAACAACTACAGGTGGCCCGATGAAGACAACTGCATATGCCGGAGATGACGATGAACCGGAGTATCTTTATTATTATGATAATCATTACAATCAGGTGCAGGCTATATCCAAAATAGATGAGGATAATTTAAAGCAGATAGCCGGCGATATGGATGTTGCTTATGTTCATATGACGAAACAATCAGCTCTGGATGATAAGCTAAGTGAAATAAAAAAAGAAATTGAGGAATTGGAATATGGTAAAGAAGGAAAAAGGGGATACCGTGATATATATTATTTCTTTGTGATACCTCTTTGCGTACTGATGATATTTGATTTTATCTATTATAGGAGAAAGGTAAGGATAAAATGAAAAATAAAATACTTTTAATTTTATATTTTTTCTTTCTTGTTATAATCGGCAAGCTGATCTTTACCTATGCCTATAACGAGAGGGTTATAAAAAAAGTAAATGCAAACACTTATACCGGTAGTGCAGATGCGCTTACCTTTGCCAATTTTTATCAGTCATATATCGCACATTATAACAGAGGTAACATTTATTATAATCAGCATAATTTTGATGAGGCGATAAAAGAATATAATAAGGCTCTTGAATGTCATGTCCCTGATAAAAAAGAATGTTCGATAAGGATAAATCTTGCACTTGCCATAATTGGTAAGATACCTTCCGATTATGACACGCCGGACAATATAGATGCAACAATCGCCACACTTAAAGAAGCAAGGGCTGTTCTTTTGCCTGATGGCTGTGCCGATGACGAAGGAACAGGTCATAGCAGGGAGGCAGAAAAGCTTAAGCAGGAAATCGATGATCTGATAAAAGAACTTGAGGAAAAGAAGGAACAGCAAAATAACCAGAATCAAAATGATGGAAATGAAGACAATCAAAATCAGGATGATCAAAAGCAGGAAGAAAAGGAAAATGAAGATGATACCGAATCCACTGAAACAGACGCCGAAGAAGAAAAAATCGATCAGCTTGAACAACAGTTTATAGAACAGCAAAATGAGGCATATGACGAACGTCAGGAAGAAATGGATTCTATGTACGAATTATATAATTATGATTTCAACTTTGATAATCAGGGAATTTGGTAAGTGTGTGACAAGGTGATAGGCACACGTCAAATTAAAAGAAAATGGGTAAGCTTGTTGGGGTATGTATGATAGCATTTACCCGATTTGCGTTAAATCAAAAGCGAAAATTCAAAATAGGTGCGTAAAAAATCGAACTGTTTGAGCGCAGCGAGTTTTCGATTTTTAGCACCTATAAAGAATTTGAGTGCGTTGATTTAGCAAATTGATGGTTAGCTATCATATATACCCCAACAAGCTTATCCATTTTGTATATGTGATAAAGTGCCTGTCAACCTATAATAAAAAAAATTTAAATTAACTATAAATAATTTGAAATTTGCTGTTGACAATATGTCTTAAGTGTATTATTATACTATTGTACTAAGCAAGTAATACAATAATACAGAGCGCGTGTGGGAGGTGAGTGAATGGCATGGAAATTTGATAACAGTTCTCCGATTTATATACAGATTATGGAGCAGATAAAGAAAATGATAGCAAGAGGTGAGCTAAAGCCGGGAGACAGAGTCCCTGCGGTAAGGGATATGGCTCTTATGGCCGGTGTAAATCCCAATACGATGCAAAAAGCATTATCAGAACTGGAAAGAGCAGGGATTCTTGTATCTAACAGAACTGCAGGAAGATTTGTGGCAGACTTAAATGATAATAATATCAATCTTAAAAATGATGCAGGTTATAAGCTGACTAAAAATTATGTTGAAGGTATGAGAGAGCTTGGCTTTAATGATGAAGAGCTGGTTGATAGGGTTAAAGGCTTTATTGAAGGTTAAGTATAAAGAATAATAAAATAACCAAAAAGTATTTGAATAAAATAAATTTGGTAAAGCGTATATGAGAACAATAATTTAAATAATAAGCTAAAGTATTTGATTTTAATAATGTGTTAGTAATTAAAACGGAGGGAAAGAAAATATGAGTAATCTCGTTGAAATATCCCAGGTAGAAAAGGAATATGGAAGAAAAAAACAGGTTTTTACAAACCTTAATCTCAGCCTTGAAAGTGGTAAGATTATCGGTTTGCTTGGACCAAACGGAAGTGGCAAGACCACACTTATAAAAATGCTGGCAGGTCTTTTAAAACAGGATGCCGGAGAGATAACGATAAACGGACAGAAGGTAGGTCCGGATACAAAGGCGGTTGTTTCATATTTGCCTGAAAGAACATATTTTAATGAAAGTCTTAAAATAAAAAATCTGGTAAATATGTTTAAAGATTTTTATGCGGATTTCGATGAAGCAAGGGCATATCATATGATGGAGCTTCTTAAGATAGAACCTGAAATGGTTTTTAAAAAGCTGTCAAAAGGTAATAAAGAAAAGGTTCAGCTTATAATGGTAATGAGCAGACGAGCAAAGCTTTATCTTCTGGATGAGCCGATTGCCGGAGTTGATCCGGCAGCCAGGGATTATATACTTCAGACGATTATTACCAACTATGATACTCAAGGTTCAATCCTTATATCGACACACTTGATTTCAGACATTGAAAATATACTCGATGATGTAATATTTGTAAAAGAAGGTAACATAGTCTGTCACCAAAATGCTGATACACTTAGAAATGAAAAAGGACAGTCAGTTGATGAGATATTCAGGGAGGTATTCAGATGTTAGGAAAATGTATTAAAAACGAAATTGTAAATAGATATAAACCATTACTTTTAGCATATATAGTCCAGCTTGTTTATAGTCCGATTTATCATATGCTGGCGCAGATACAACCGCATATAACCAATAATTATATAGGCATGCTGGTTATACTTTTAAGAATTATGTGGGTATTTATTAATCTGGGAGTGTTAGGTGTAGTATTTATATATCCTTTAGTTGATTTTAGAAATCGTATGTTTAAAGATCAGGGATACCTTACCAATACATTACCTGTTAAAACATCAACTCTTATGATATCAAGAGCGATAACGGATATTTTAACTTATATCAGTGCTGCAATTGTCATACCGTTCGCAAGCTGTATAGCAGCTATGGATTTTTCAATATATAGAGATGTTGCTCATTATATATCTGATTTTACAGATAGCTTTGGTATGAGAGTTTCGCCTGCAACAATTATCACATTTATCATTTTAATTGGTGTAGTAATACTTGCCAGCACCATGATTTCGCAGTGGATGTTTAATGCTGCATACGCATTCGGACATTCCTTCTCCAATAATAAAAGGGCTATGTCAGTTGTTGGAATGATTCTTATATATCTTATCTTCCAGGTTATAGGTGTAATATTTATCTATATACTGAGTGAAACAGGCATAGCAAGTGAAGTGGTATTTAACGGTCTTGACAATAACATCAAAGCTGCGAACAATTTCCTGGCAATCATCAGTGTATTTGAAGTTATTTCTTCAATCGGCTGTATAGCACTCACCGGCTGGATTGTAAAAAACAAACTCAACCTGGAGTAAACGATCAACGCTAATTAAACTCCTGTCGGTGCAAGGGTCGATTATATAGCATGGTATTTACATGGCAGGATATAAGAGTGGTACACGCATAGCACGTTTGCACTCTTTGAAACATGTAAGAGTACTAAGCTCATAAATATATATTCTACTAAAGCAAACCAAGTATAAAACAAGGATAGCATGTGATACTTCTGCATAAATGCAAGTATCACACACTATCCTTATTTTTCTTGCTTCGCAAGAAGAATAGACATTTATTTGCTAAGTGCTCACATGTTTCAAACGGCTATGCTAAGCACCTCTCTTATATCCTGCCTTGTACATACCGATCTATAATCGACACGCTTCGCGTGATGTGAAAAGTCTGCAATCTATATGTAAATCACAGGGAGATTTAGCATATAATCTGTCTTGAATCTCATGTGTGATATATCATAACAAATTCATCTATTCATATGTCACATAATGAAACTTAAGTCAGACTAAATCAAGCATATTGCAAAAATAGTCCGTCTTTCTCTTTGTGTCGAGCAGACTAAAACACACCTATCGAAATTTGTGTTGACAAAAATTGAATCTGTGTTATAGTTGTAGCAGAACAAATATAATATAAATAAACTGCACTGTTATAAAAAATATGTTATAATAGTGCAGTCAGAAAGTGAGGGATTGATATGTATGCAGAAAAGTTCACAAGAAAATCATTGGAGGTAGTTGAAAATTGCGAGAAGCTTGC
>CADCDW010000029.1 GCA_902800325.1 uncultured Lachnospiraceae bacterium | reverse complement strand
ATTTTTTTGGTTTCTTCCTCTAAAATTTTATCAATATCGTAAAGCTTTTTATTTTCTTCGTCATTTAACTCATATATATCGAGTGCACTCTTTTTCTCAGAAAGAGAATAAGCATATTCAAGCATCTTATCAAGTTCTTCTTTATCAGGTATTTCCTCTTTAAAAACCGACCTTTCCTTTTCGTAGTCATTCTTTTTTTCTTCAAAAGTCTTACTTAATCTTTCGTATTCCTTCTTCTTAATTTCCAAATCCTTAAATTGACTTGTCTCCTGTTGTCTTTTACTCCAAATATCCTGTTCTATTTTCAGTGCCTCTATCGACGCCTTTTCACCTTTATTTTTAGAAACAAGATTATCCAGAGAATTTTCCAAATCAGCCCCCTGCGATATAATCTGCTTAAGTTCAGTCATTTTATCCTTTTGCTTGTATAGATCGCCTGTAGCACGTTTTGGACTCATGGCATTTAATATATCAACCAGTTTTTTACTCGCTTTTTCATAATTATTTATATCGTCGGTACTGTCGGTAAGATTTCCAAGCTTGGCACTTATTCCATCAGTAACTCTTGTATCACACGCATTTTGTGACACAAATATACTTCTTTCAAAAGATTTACTGTCAAGACCAAAAAGCTCTTCTCCGAGCTTTTTAGTAAAATCACTGCTTTCAAGTCCTGAATTTTCTTCTTTTAATACAAATACATCATCTTTATCCTTTGTACCAAAAACTCTGGAGGCTTCATAAACCTTTCCTCCTGCCTCAAAGATAACCTGACCGCCATACACACCGCCCTGCCATGGTTTGAAACGCTTTCTTTCATTTTCATATTCATCTCTTTTTCCATCATTATCAAAACCATAAAACATGACCCTGATAAATGCAGCAAGAGTACTTTTGCCCCAGCCGTTTTCTTCATATATTACATTTTTCTTTTTCTCATCAAAACTCATAGTATAATCACTGAACTTACCAAAGTTTTCTATATGACATCTGATTATCTTCATATACTATACCTCTTCACCTGAAAGTATATTTATTCCGTATTTTATAATCCCTGCTTTATCTTCTTCGGATATATCTTCTTTTGAAAGTACAATTCTTACGAACTCTCCTTTAAGCGATTCATCCAGTGCAAAATCTTCATATGAAATCTTAAGCTTTGTTTCATCATATATTTTTACAAAATAATAATCATCTTCAAATTGTTTTAATATATAATCCAAATCCTTTTCGCAAAATGCATCAATCTCTCCGGTTAAAACTATCTTAATAAGGCTTTCTTTTGAATATTTATTCTCATCCAAATTATTCTTAATCCGGCTTATTATCCCTGCCGAACTATCAAGTCCGGATATATCGACATCTACCGTATAAAGCAGTCTCTTAGCAAATGGCACAAATTCTCTTTTACAGGTTTTATTATCTTCATCTATATCAAGCACCACAAAGCCATGTTCTCCACATTCATCAAAGCCTCTGCCTTCGAGGCAGCCCGAATAACAGTATACTCCTCTCTTATCAAGCTCTGCTTCCTTGTATGTATGTATATGCCCAAGAGCAAGGTAATCAATACCCTTATTTTTCAGACTTCTTAACGGAATAACTACTGTTTTATCCTTTGTTTGTGCTGCGGTTTCCTGACCATGAAGCGTTACTATGTTAAAATCATCATTGTTGAGCACAAGCTCATTAAAAAGCCTTACCTTATTTTCTTTATTAAGAACAGCTCCGGTTATAACTATATTGTTATTCTTTCCAATTCTATATCCTTTCCAATCTTCATCAAAACTTTTTACGTTTTTCGGAATTTCTTCAAGATTATCCAAAAACATATCCTCATCATGATTACCTTTAAGTATATAAAAATCTATGTCCGGATTGTCTAAAAATGACTGATAAACAATGTTGGAAGCCATCTTGGAAACGTTTTTCTTATCAAACAAATCACCCGCTATGATTATGGCCGATATATCATGTAAAGCCGCATACTTAACCATATCGGTATAAGTATTGAATAATTCTATCTTCCTTTTCTTTGCCTTCTTCCCGTCAAGATTTGCAGTCATCTTTGAATCAAGATGAAGGTCTGCACAATGAATAATCTTCATGTTTTTTCCTTTCATGTTAACGTTCGTTCGTATCCTGATGTCTATTTGAAATAAATGATTTGTTCAGGTTTTATTATATTTTTTTTTTATATTTTGTTTTATATTTTTTTATATGTTAGCTATCTATAAGCTATCTATAAGACCTTGTATACCTTCCTCTTCATAGATGTCTCTGTAGTATTCTACTTCATCTTTTATAAGTTCATCTATGACTTCCATGCCAAGAAGCTCGACAGGTGCTTTGTCGTCTGTCATGATGTAGGAGCCTGATTCGTACAAAATAAGGTTTGCTGATACTTCCGTCATAAGATTTATGAGTTCCGGATCATTTTCTCTTGATATATTATCTTCAAATCGTTTTATCATATCAGGATTGTTAGAGGCAAAAAGTTCTCTATTGGTTGATTTGTCAACATCGACTGTGTAAACCTCGGAAAACACACTTGCTATCGTATCCGAAAGATACTGGTTAATGTTACCTTCTTTTGTACCTCTCATATTCATATTTACTACCATTACACCATTATCCTTAAGGTGATTTCTTACAAGAGTAAAAAATTCCTTGGAAGACATCTGAAAAGGTATAGTTATATCCTGATATGCATCTACCATAATTATGTCATACTTTTCATCAACGGCATTCAAAAAAGCACGTCCATCATATGTCGTAACCTTTATATCATCAGGCAGTTCAAAGTATTCCCTTGAAAGTGAGGTAATCTTGTCATCAATTTCTACACCTTCTATATACAAATCTTCAAAATATCTGTTGCATTGGGTTGCATAAGTCCCCGTTCCCATACCAAGTATAAGTATGTCAAAGTTTTTATCATCGACACCTTCTTTTATTTCTATATTATTTTTGTTGATTCCATCAACATCCATATCCACGTTTTCAGATTCGTAAATCCCGGCCATATAAGGTGCTGCCATAGCATAATCATAATACATGCCCGTCAGCCCCTTCTCTTTTTTATATACCGACTGTACGCCAAACAGAACATTTGTTGAAAGTACAACGCTTTCTTCATCCTCATAAACCTGAAGATAATTATATACAGACTCTCCTTCATATGTTAAATCCTTTTGCCAGAAAGCAAAGCTTGTATCATGTCCAAATATGCAGCAAAACATATATAATACCATCACAACCGGAAGCTTCTTTACAAATACTTTGGATGATATAAAATAAATCAACGCAAGTAAAAGTAATATGCCGGCAAATATTAAAAATGTTACAGATGTTCCTACTGCCGGAATACTTATAAAGGTCGGCACAAATGTACCTATTATGCTTCCGATAGTATTGGATGCATTTAACGAACCAACAACCTTTCCACTGTCGTCCAGACTGTCAACTGTATACTTAACAAGTGACGGCGTAACTGTTCCAAGTAAAAAAAGCGGAAATACAAAAATAACCATACAGGCTGCAAATGCAGCAATTATAAGGAAATTGCTATTCACAGTAAATATTAAAAGCGCCGATATACCGATTATAATATACTTACCGGCCAGAGGTATAGCTGCTATCCATATAGCTGCTATGATAATCCTGCCATACAGCTTGTCAGGATTTGGATTTTTATCAGCCGACCTGCCTCCATATATGTTGCCCAACGCCATCGCAATCATAATAGTTCCAATTATAATAGTCCAAACTATCTGAGATGAGCTAAAATACGGTGCAAGCAACCTGCTGGCGCCAAGCTCAACAGCCATAACCGACATGCCTGCAAAAAATTCCGTCAGGTATAGATATATTTTATTTTTTAATATAGCTCTTTCTTTCATAACTTTCCATTATCCTTTTAATAATTTTTGACATCATTAAGAAATTATATTAAAAAAATCAAAAAAAATCAATATATCTACACCGTAAGAAAAGAATCATGAAGTTCTGTTAATTATACAATTTAAAAACCTGGAATTATTATACCAATTGTCAACTCGTATATCTATCTATGTTGACAATTTACCGTTTCCTACTTATAATATTCCTTATTAGTAAATGCAGAAAAAATCAGATGAAAACACTGCTGCATCGTATAATAAAAATATAACAGAAAGTATGGTAATTTTAATGGACACACTAAAACTTGCAAATGAAATAATATCAGGAAAGCGTATTGATAAAAAAGATAATTATTTATCAGAATTCATAGATACAGATTTGGATAAATTAAAAAAGGGAGCCGATATGATAAGAGCCGCCCTTGTGGGCGAAAAAGTCGACCTATGTACTATAATAAACGGTCGTAGTGGCAAGTGTGGCGAAAATTGTAAATTCTGTGCTCAATCAGCACACTACCATACCTCCTGCGAGGTATATGATTTACTGGACGAGGACACTATTGTTGAACAGGCTAAAGCTAACGAATCCGAAGGCGTAGACAGATTTGCCATAGTATGCTCAGGACATCATCCATCCGAATCGGATTTTGAAAAAATAATCCATGCGTTTGAACGAATGAACAAAGAATGCAAAATAGAACTTTGCACCTCTCTCGGATTCCTTACAAGCGAACAATTCAAAAGACTAAAAAAAGCCGGCGTTACCGGCATACACAACAATATAGAAACATCAAGAAGATTTTTTCCACAAATATGCACAACCCATACATTTGATGATAAAATTGCCAACATAAAACGCGCTCAGGCAGAAGGTCTCTGTGTCTGCTCAGGCGGTATAATAGGCATGGGTGAAACCTGGGAGGACAGAATTGATATGGCACTTACTCTTTCAGAGCTTGGCATAACATCCATACCTATCAATTCACTTATGCCCATACCCGGCACTCCTCTTTATGGAAACAAAAGGCTTACCGAAGAAGATATTATAAGAACTATCGCTATATTCAGATACATCAATCCAACCGCCGATATACGACTTGCAGGTGGACGAGCACTTATGCGTAACGATGGTGAGGATACTTTCACTTCCGGCGCAAGCGCCAGCATAACCGGAAATATGCTTACCACCTCCGGCTCAACCATAAAAAGCGACAAAGAAATGCTTACGCGCCTCGGCCGCGACATAACTCCCGTCTGGATATAACGCAGATGTGACAGGGAGACTCAGGTTATTATATTTTATGGTACACACATGACACACTGTCGCTTAACGCCATGCTTAGCACCAAAAATGTGATAACCTGAGTCTCCCTGTCACTCTCATTTGCTGTTTCCGAGTTTTATGAGTTTTGCCAATATGAAGTAGTTAAAGCCTCGTATAAGATGACGTAATATGAAAACTACCACTATACCGAGACAGATTCCTCTCATTAATCCCTTTATGACTATGGCTCCGATTATGCCACCCAAAGGTATAAATAACAAACCGCTTAAGAAGCTTATATGCCCAAACAAAAACTGGGACAACCATGTAACTACACAAGCTGATGCCATAAAATATAATAATCCATCCATGTGAAGAAAGAAAGCGATAAGACCGATTATTGCAAGTACAAAATGCATATAATATTTAATGGTAAAAAATCCACCTACCACATTTCCTATAGTCTGATCCGCAGTTTTTCCACTCTTACCAACCAAATCCGGTTTACGGCTGTTTTTATCGATCTTATTGCCACATACCGGACATATAAGATTGTCCAAATCCTCCATGCTTTTTATCTTAAAATCGTATTCTTTTCCACAATTAACGCAATATCTGTTCATATTTTTTCCTTAAATTTTTCAAATAATGATTTTGTATGTTTTATACTATAAATCCTATATACTATCTGATATGCTTTTATTATTGCTATTTGTATCTTTCTGCATCATCACGTTCACTGAGAACCCGATTTTCAAGCGATTTACATGCTTCATCTATCTGCTCGCGCATAGATTCTGTAGTTCCGGTAGTTTCGCCATAATTAAGATATGCAAGTACTGTAAGCATCTCTGACTCACTGTCTGCGAAGTAACCTGTACCTTCCTGCTTCATGTTGCCCATATTTTTAACCAATTCAAGCATTTTATTGGGTAAAGTACGATAATCCCACGCATTTAACAGTTGCTGTCCGAGTCTTCCGCCTGTACCCGGCTCAGGTTCACCAAGTCTTCTTCCACCTGACATTCCACCATCATTATTGCCAAGTGTAACCCTAAAATTGCTGTCTCTTGCACCAAACTCATCCTTTATATAACCTGACTTTTCACCGAGTCCATGGTCGTTGCTATTAAGGCCACCACCAAAATCGATATTTAAGCCAAGCGTAGGTCTGTCTTCATCCTCTCCTATGTCATCAAACTCCGACCTATCCCTTAAGCCATATTTTAAATCACTATCCTGACCTCTTGCGCCATAATTTGAAGCGCCATAATCAGAAGAACCATAATTTGAACCACCATAATTTGAATCCGAATAACTGTCGCGTTCATATGAATCGCCACCACCAAGCTCGGTTCTTTCACCAAATCCGTCAAAGTTGATAAGTCCTATATCACCTGTATCCGCCTCATCGGACTGAGCATATCTTTCTGCCGGCTCAGAATTATCTTCACTTTCATCAAAGATCTGCGCAACCTTCTCCATCTGATCTTCTCTTATGGCATCTTCTGCTTTGATGTTACCTTTTAAAATATTTAAAATAGTATCATCAATTTTGCTTTTTCCATCCATATTTTCATTGTCAAGCATAAAAACCCCCCTTTGCTTATGCTACTTCATTCATCTTAGCCAACTTGGCGGCCTGGTCGGCCGCTATACAGCCATCTATGATTTCCTGTATATCCCCATTCATAATTTTATCAAGTTTATATAGAGTAAGTCCTATTCTATGATCGGTAACACGTCCCTGCGGGAAGTTGTAAGTTCTGATTTTCTCGGAACGATCACCTGTTCCTATCTGACTTCTTCTTGCCTCTGCTTCCGCATCATGCTGTTTCTGACACTCCATGTCATAGAGTTTTGCACGGAGCAATGCAAATGCCTTTTCTTTATTTTGAAGCTGTGACTTCTCAGTCTGGCTATAGATAACTATACCTGTCGGATAGTGTGTAAGACGAACAGCAGAATCAGTTGTATTGACACACTGACCACCATTTCCGGAAGCACGCATTACATCTATACGTATATCTTTTTCATCAATCTTGATATCAACTTCTTCAGCCTCCGGCATAACTGCCACTGTTATGGTAGACGTATGGATACGTCCGCCCGACTCTGTCTCCGGCACTCTTTGTACACGATGAACACCGCTTTCATACTTAAGTACTGAGTATGCACCCTTCCCCGTAACCATAAATGTAACAGACTTCATGCCACCTATGCCTATTTCTTCAACCTCCATAGTCTCAACTTTCCAGCGTCTGCTTTCAGCATAGTGTACATACATACGATAAATCTCTGCAGCAAAAAGTGCTGCCTCATCACCGCCTGCACCGGCTCTTATTTCAACGATAACATTCTTATCATCATTAGGATCCTTTGGTAAAAGAAGAATTTTAAGCTCCTGCTCACATTTTTCAACCTGAGCCTTGGCATCATTTAATTCCTCTTTGACAAGTTCCCTCATTTCCTCATCATTTTCTTCATCAAGCATAGCAATACTATCCTCTATAGTCTGTTTTGCGCCTTTATACTCCTGATATTTTTCCACTATAGGTGAAAGCTCACTCTGCTCTTTCATAAGATTCTTAAATCTCTCCGGATTTGAAGCAACCGACGGGTCACTTAATTCACTCTGTAATTCATCTAAACGTGCAACTAAATCTTCCAATCTGTCAAACATAATTTCCTCCAAATAATATTTCAATACAATAAGTTTTACAGTTACATTTAAAGGACAATCCACCTCAATCATCCTTTAATATCCAAAGAATAATTGCATCGCTAATAATCATGCTCCGTTGCGTAAGCCACAACTATTCTGTCAAGCCCGGCGTAATCCTTTATTAAACTTATATTATTAAAATGATTGTCAATCAACAATTTTTTCACATCCTCATACTGATCAAATCCAATCTCCATAACTAAAATACCATCCTTAAAAAGATACTCTCTCGCTTCAGTGGCAAGTCTCCTGTAAAAAGAAAGGCCGTCCATATCACCATCTAACGCTATACGGGGTTCAAACGTTCTTACTTCTTCCATTATATCATCTATATCAGAAGTTTTTATATATGGTGGATTTGACATTATTATATCATATCTATCCTTAATATTTTCAAATAAATCTGTTTTTATTATACTACATCCTGAGCCAAGCTTATACTTATTTTTTTGCGCTACATATATGGCATCATCAGATATATCAGCAAGATGCACCTCATCGTCCTTATGTCCGCTTTCCCGCCTTTTAAGCTCATAACTTATGCCTATACATCCCGAACCGGTACACATATCCAGTGCTTTTAGTGACTTCATATCACTTGTGAGTTCCAGTGCTTTTTCAACCAAAAGTTCTGTCTCCTGACGAGGTATCAAAACACCGTCTTCGGTTCCAAACTCATATCCCATAAACTCCTGACTACCCGTAATATATTGGCACGGCATATGCGTAGACCTTAAATCTATACAATTCATGAAAAAATCTGCGTCTTCTTCCGGCATATCTTCTGTTATCTTCATAAACATATCCGTATAAGATATGCCAAATGCAAACATGGCAAGAATCCTTGTATCATTTTCATAATCTTCGATACATGCTTCTTTAAGTATATCCTGCCCTTTAATCATCCAATCTCTTAAAGTCATATTCTTTCTCCAGATATCACCTTACAGTCTAAATTTTATATCAAATAATCATCTTATTTGTTGTGTCACTTTGCATTATTGTCCAGATACTCTTTCCAGTCAAACACTCCTTCAACAGCCTTAATCGCAACCTCAGCCATATCAGGAGTAGGTTCAATGGTTGTAAGCCTCTGAACCCAAAGACCGGGCTTACTAAGTACATTTGCACAGGCATTATTGTGATTTCCGGCATATCTTATAAATTCATATGAAATACCTGCTATAACCGGTACAAGCAAAACCCTGAGTAAAAGCCTTATCCAGAGAGTCTTCGAATCAATGCACATAAATACAAGTATACTGACTATCATTACTATAAACAAAAAGCTTGTTCCACATCTTTTATGAAATCTCGAAGCCTTCATAACATTTTCAACGGTAAGCTCGTTTCCTGCCTCAAGACAGTTTATGGACTTATGTTCAGCACCATGGTACATAAATGTCCTCTTTATATCCTCCATACGTGATATAAAAAATACATATAAAAGAAATATGGCAAGTCTTATCACACCTTCTAAAAGACCCAGTACTATATGGCTGCTGATATAACTATCCAAAAGTGAAACCAAAAATGCCGGCAAAAGCATAAATAAACCTACTGCAAGGATAATTGAAAATGCAACTGTAAAGAAAAGCATAAGTGAATCCGACTTTTCTTCTTTTTTTGCCATCACACTTTTTTTATCTGCATCAGTATTATCTGCATCAGTATTATCTGCATAAGACTCAACCTGAGAATCATGGTTGATGTTTTTCTGTTTTTCATCTTCCTCATCATCATAAAAAGACGCAGAATAAGTGAGTGTTTTTACGCCAATAACCAGTGATTCAACAAAGTTAAAAACACCTCTTATAATCGGAAGTCTGAAAAAAACTCCTTTATCCGCCGCGGGCTTATAAGTTTCAACCTTTACCTCTATATCTTTATCCGGCTTTCTGACGGCTATAGCATACTTTTCCTTATTTTTCATCATTACGCCTTCTATAACCGCCTGTCCGCCTATTCTGACATCTGCCATATTAATCTCCTATTACATGCCTTAAAAAATACAAAAAAGTGAAAATACAAGCGTTTCCCATAGGCAACCGGATTGCCCGCCTTATGGAAACGAAAAAAATATGACTTGTTACGTAATTTACATCACGCAACAAGTCAATAAATTTTACTGTCTAAGTTTAATTATGCCTGCTGTACACCATACTTACGATTGAACTTATCAATTCTACCACGAGCCTGAGCAGCTTTCTGCTGACCTGTATAGAATGAATGGCACTTTGAACAGATTTCTACGTGAATGTCCTGCTTAGTTGATCCTGTTACGAACTCATTACCACAGTTACATACAACCTTTGCCTGATAATAATCCGGATGTATTCCTTCTCTCATGTTTTTCACCTCTTCTTTAATAAAAATCTCTATGAGAACAGGCAAACGCCTTGATTCTTCATACTCACAACGATAGCTATTTTAACATAGCGCAAGCCTAAATTCAAGTACTTTTTTTAAATATTATCTTCTGATCATGGATTTCTTCATATAATCAACGAATTCCCTGTTATTTTTAGTCCTTACAAAGAGCTTTAATATATCCTCGGACTGTTCATCTGCCCTCGTTCCTGAAAGCATTTTATGAATACCGTTGACTACATCCTGCTCATCCGGAGTCAGAAGTAAATCATCTCTTCTGGTACCTGATTTTGCAATATCTATGGCCGGAAAGAATCTCTTTTCGGAGAGTTTTCTGTCAAGCACAAGTTCCATATTGCCCGTACCTTTAAATTCTTCAAATACAACATCGTCCATTCTGCTTCCTGTCTCTATAAGAGCTGTGGCAAGCACCGTAAGACTTCCGCCTTCTCTCATGTTTCTGGCAGCTCCAAAGAATTTTTTCGGCATATGAAGTGCGGCAGGATCAAGACCTCCCGAAAGAGTTCTTCCACTTGGTGGAACAGTAAGATTATATGCTCTTGCAAGTCTTGTAATACTGTCAAGAAGTATAACTACATCCTTGCCATGCTCAACAAGTCTTTTTGCTCTTCCAACAACCATCTCAGATACTCTCTTATGATGTTCGGGAAGCTCATCAAAAGTTGAATAAATAACCTCAACATTTGATCCTTCTATGGACTCTCTTATATCAGTTACTTCCTCAGGTCTTTCGTCTATAAGCAAAACCAAAAGGTGCATATCAGGATTATTTCTGCTTATGCTCTTGGCGATAGCCTTAAGAAGTGTAGTCTTACCGGCCTTAGGCGGAGAAACTATCATACCTCTTTGTCCCTTTCCTATAGGTGACAAAAGATCAACTATTCTAATTGAAACCGGAGCTCCCGGCGTATCAAGACTTATTCTTTCATTTGGGAAAATCGGTGTAAGACTTTCAAACGGTGTTCTCTTGGCAGCTTCTGTAGGCAAAAGTCCGTTAATATGCTTTATGTATAAAAGTGCACTGAATTTTTCTCCTTGTGTCTTTACCTTTATAGGTCCGCCTATTATATCACCCTTTTTCAATCCAAACTTTCTTATCTGCTGCGGCGCAACATATATGTCCCTGTCTCCCGGAAGATAATTATCACTTCTTATAAATCCATATCCTTCATTCATAACTTCAAGGATACCATTGGCCGTCTCACCACTGTCAAGATTGGCATCATACTCCTGCGTATCAAACACTTCTATTCTTTCTTCAGTTTCTTTGGTTTCCTCTATCGGTATAGCTTCATCATTCTTTTCCGGCTTTGAATCAACAGATACATTTTCCTTTTTTTCTACAGTATTTGCTATAGCCTTTTTCTCTGTTACAGCCGGTTTTGTTTCCTGCTTTGCAGCTCTTACACTTGTTTTTCTTACTTTTTTTTCTTCAATCGACACACTATCCTTTGAATCAGCTTTTTCAGTTTTTGAATCAGCTTTTTCAGTCTTTATATCGGTTTTTACAGTCTTTATATCGTTTTTTACTTCATGTGTATCCTTTTTTTTATCTGCTTTTGCTGTACGTTTTGTCGTAGGCTTGTTATTTTTAGCAGTCTTATCAATAGCTTTGGATTCTTCCTTTTTATCATCTTTTTTTGATTCTTCAACATTCGAAGAAGTCTTTTTGGATGTAAGCTTTTCAACATTTTCAAGCAATTCTGCAAGCTCACCCTTTTTTAAAGTTGAGATATTTCTAATTCCTTTATCCTTCGCATACTGTCTTAATTCTGCTAACGATGCTTTTTTAAAATCCATTTCTTCTCCTTTTTACTAAATTCAAACACAATAAAATCATACAATAAATCTTATAATAATTTGTCTCCGGGTATAAGCGGACGTACGAAATATTATGACCACTTGTCAATTAGATAAATGTATATTAACACATTTTTTTGATAAGGTAAACTAAAATTTTAATAAATTCTTGCTTTTTACATGTATTTGTCGTATTATTCTATTTATCGACAAAATTTTCGGCAATCTTTGGAGGTTATATGCAGCATGGAAGGTTTATTATTATACAAACTGATTATTCTGTTTATGCTTGACAGAACAGATTATACAATGACCAATACATTAATATCTGATTTCATAGTAGGCAAAGAATACACCAATGTTTTCAATCTGCATGAATCCTTGAGTGAACTTATAGACAGCAATTTCATTTCTACAGACACTATACGTGATACTATCCACTACAAGATAACCAATTCAGGCGAAGAAGCTCTGTCATATTTTGAGAACAGACTTCCATATGCAATCAAACAGGATATCCTTGAATACTTAAAGAAAGAAAAAATAAATGTAAAAAACGAATCAGAGATTTATGCCGACTACTACTTCAATGACACTAACTGGTATACGGTAAAATGTGTCATAAAGGACAGACGTGAAACTCTTATAGATCTAAAATTTGATGTTCCGGCTAAATCACAGGCAGAAACCATATGCAATAACTGGCGTGCCAAAAGTTCGGGAATCTATGATTATCTCATAAACGAACTCTGGACTTCTGAATAATGTAACATAGAGCGAGAGCCTTATCTTATTGTTACACGAAAGAACATGCCCTTTCATATTACAGTTTTTTATGAGATAAGGCTCTCGCCCGTATCATATACGATTGTTTATAAGTTCCCAGATTTCGTCAACTCCCTGTTTGGTAACAGACGAAAACGGGATAATTATATCTTCCGTGCTCACACCCAGCTTTACTCTGATAGCCTTTAGGTTTTTTAAAAGCTGGCTTCTTTTAATTTTATCTGATTTGGTTGCGATAATAACAGGTTCAAATCCATTTTCTACAATCCAGTTATACATCGTAACATCATTTTCTCCCGGATCATGTCTTATGTCAACCAACAAAAACACCAATCTTAACTGATTTGATTTATGGAGATACTTTTCTATCATCTTTCCCCATTTGTTACGAATTTCCTGAGAAACCTTGGCATAACCATATCCCGGAAGGTCTACAAAATATAATGTTTTATTTATATTATAGAAATTTATAGTCTGTGTTTTTCCAGGTGATGAAGAAGTCCTTGCAAGAGATTTCCTGTTAAGAAGCCCGTTTATAAGTGAAGACTTTCCAACATTTGATTTTCCTGCAAATGCAATCTCAGGAAACTCATTATCCGGTAATTTACTTGTAATTCCACAAACCGTTTCAAGTTCAGCACTTTTTATAATCATTTTTCTCTTCCATTTTTTCATAAAAAATATGTTACAGTGAACGTTCCTCAGCGATTCACTTTTTACATAAAAAAGTTTCATACTTTATGTAAAAATATGCAAAGCATGGCATTAAGTAGCACGTGCCATGCTTGTACATTTTTTACGTAAAGTTGTATTATTCAGAACAAAGTAAATCACCGAGGTTCGTCCCCTAGTGCAGGCGTCTCCAAATAAATCGACTATATAACTTGCCTAAATTGACATCTGCTTCGTTGCTCTCACTCGCCGTAGCATCGACTACGACTCGTTCGAGACGCCTTGCAGAATGATAATTTATGCGGCGTTAATAGTCGAAGTATTTGAAAACGGATGCACTAGTGACACTTTTTTATGCTATACTATCTGTACTATGTCTAACGTGACGTCTAAAGCTTGCTTTTTTGGTTCTTGGTTCATCAGAATATGTTATGATAGGGTCAGAACCCTCTGCTACTACATCCTTGGTTATAATACATTTTTTAATGTACTCATCAGACGGTATTTCATACATAAGATCTGTTATTGATTTTTCAATGATAGCTCTTAAACCTCTGGCTCCTGTTTTTCTGGTCATCGCCTCTTTTGCTATCTCTCGTAAAGCCTCATCCTCAAATTCAAGCTCAACACCGTCAAGTTCAAACAACTTTATATACTGCTTGCATATAGAATTCTTAGGCTCGGAAAGAATCTTTACCAAAGCATCTTCATCAAGCAAATCAAGCGAAACAGAAACAGGTACACGTCCAACGAACTCCGGTATGAGTCCGTACTTTACATAGTCCTCGGGAAGAACCTTCTTAAGTATCTCACTTGGATTTTCTTTATAATCCAAATTAAGATCAGCATTAAATCCAATTGATTTTTGACCTATTCTATTTTCAATTATCTTATCCATGCCCTCAAATGCACCGCCACAGATAAAAAGTATATTGGTTGTGTCAATCTGTATAAACTCCTGTTGAGGATGCTTACGTCCGCCTTGAGGAGGTACAGATGCTACCGTACCCTCAATTATCTTAAGTAGCGCCTGCTGAACACCTTCACCGGATACATCTCTGGTTATGGATACATTTTCAGACTTTTTGGTTATTTTATCTATCTCATCTATGTAGATAATTCCATACTGAGCTCTGTCTATATCATAGTCAGCAGCCTGTATAAGCTTAAGCAAAATGTTTTCAACGTCCTCACCGACGTAACCCGCCTCAGTAAGAGCAGTTGCATCTGCTATAGCAAACGGAACATTTAAAAGCTTAGCAAGTGTCTGGGCAAGATACGTCTTACCTGAACCTGTTGGTCCGATCATAATAATATTACTCTTTTGAAGTTCAACATCAAAATCCTTCTCTGCAAGAATTCTCTTATAATGATTATAGACAGCTACAGAAAGTACCTTTTTTGCAGCTTCCTGTCCGATTACATAATCATCAAGAAAATCCTTAATCTCCTTTGGAGTAAGAAGATTAATATCAGTATCTATCATCTCATTGTCAAACTCGTCCTGTATTATCTCTGAACATATATCTATACATTCATCACATATGTATACATTGGGACCGGCGATAAGTTTTCTCACCTGCTCCTGACTTTTATTGCAAAATGAACATCTTAATTTTTTTCTATCGTCTATACGACCAGCCATGTGACACCTCTTATAAATAATAACTTAATTGGAACATTTTCATAAATAAAGTTTATCACTAAACATTTATCTTAAAGCAGATTATCTGCTTTCCATTATATGGTCAATCAAACCATAATCCAAAGCTTCCTGTGCACTGAGGAAATTGTCTCTTTCAGTATCCTGCTCAATAATCTCAAGAGGCTTTCCTGTTGCTTCGCTTAACATCTGATTGAGTCTTGCTCTGGTTCTTATGATATGATCGGCATGAATCTTTATATCAGTTGCCTGACCTTTTGTTCCGCCAAGCGGCTGATGAATCATAATCTCTGAGTTTGGAAGAGCATATCTTTTTCCTTTTGTACCTCCTGCAAGCAAAAATGCACCCATACTTGCAGCCATACCAACACATATAGTTGATACATCACATTTTATGTATTTCATAGTATCATAGATACCAAGCCCTGCACTGACAGATCCACCCGGACTGTTAATATATAAACTTATATCCTTTGTAGTATCCTCCGACTCAAGGAATAAAAGCTGAGCAATTACAAGACTCGCTGTCTGATCATTTACTTCATCTGCTAAAAATATAATTCTTTCTTTTAATAATCTTGAGTAGATATCATAAGAGCGTTCGCCCCTGCTTGTCTGCTCAATGACATAAGGTACCAATGCCATATCTATACCTCCTAAAAATGTTTGATTATAAAACTCCAATTATCTGTTTTAAACTTCCTTACAGTTATCTACGATAAGCTTAAGTGCCTCTTTGGCAGCTATATCACGCTTGAGTGTATCCATTTCCTTATCACCCATTAACTCTTTAAGCTTATCAACTTCCATCTGATAGTTTTCAGCCATTCTCTTAATTTCTTCATCTATAGCTTCCTCAGTCGGAACAATCTTCTCAGCCTCAACAACTGCATCAAGAACAAGACCTGCCTTGATTCTGGCGATAGCATCAGGCTTAATCTTCTCCATAAGATCTTCCTTTGTAGTTCCTGTAAGCTTAAGATACTGCTCGATATTTAGGCCCTGATACATCATGCTCTGAGCAGTCTCATCATACATCTGCTCCTGATTATACTTAATCATAGCCTCAGGAATTTCAACCTCCGAGTTTTCAGCAATCTTATCAACAAGCTTGTTTTCCTTCTCTGACTTAGCACTTCTTTCCTTCTTAGCCTGAAGCATCTTCCTCGTATCTTCCTTATACTCATCAAAGGTATCAAACTCTGAAACCTCTCCTGCAAATTCATCATCAAGTTCAGGAAGTTCTATAGCGTTGATGCCAAGGAGCTCGCACTTAAATACAGCAGGCTTTCCTGCAAGGTCAGCAGCCTGATAATCCTCTGGAAATGTTACATTTACATCAAACTTATCACCTATGTTCTTGCCAACTATCTGATCTTCAAAACCTTCGATAAATGTATGAGAACCAAGTGTAAGCTTGTAATTCTCACCCTTACCGCCTTCAAAAGGCTCATCATTCATATAACCATCAAAATTGATAGTAACTTCATCATCAAGCTGTGCAGCTCTATCCTCAACAGGTACTGAACGTGAGTTTTCCTTCTGAGCCTTAAGAATCTCAGCCATAACCTCATCATCAGAAACCTCAGTATCTACTTTCTCGATTTCAACACCCTTGTACTCGCCAAGCTTTATCTCAGGCTTAACAGCTACAAGTGCAGTAAATATAAATGGCTTACCCTTTTCAATCTGTTCAACATCTATCTCAGGATTTGAAGTAATTTCTTCCTCGCATGCCTCAACTTCCCTTGGATAGTATTCATTTATAAGTGCATTGGCAGCATCCTCATAAAATATTTCAGGTCCATACATCTTTTCGATAAATGCCTGAGGAACCTTACCCTTTCTGAAACCTGGTACTGAGAACTTACTCTTCTGCTTGTTGTAAGCAGTTGTTGTTGCCTTTATAAACTCCTCAGCCGGTACTTCTATAGTAAGCTTGGCCATACTTCCTTCTAATTTTTCTACTGATAAACTCATTTGTTTTTTCCTCCTTATGTTGCATAAATACACACTATTCATCAGATTATAACACAAGAAATATTTTTCGTCCATATTTTTAACAAAAAAACTATTAAAATGAAAACACATCAAAATAAAAGGTCTGTTTATAATCTATGCAATCTTCAAAGTATACATACTTCATAACGTATGACATAAAATTACTCATACGACCGAAAAACAACGATTGCATATATAAACAGACCTTTAGGAACAGCTTTTGCAGTTAAATGCTTGTAAACTGCGCATCCGGAAAACTACTTACCGGACATCTGCCGCTTTGTCAACTACTTACCGGACATCTGCTGTTCCTGCTTCTTGATCATCTGTCTAACCATCTCTCCACCGATAGAACCGGACTCACGAGAAGTTAAATCACCGTTGTAACCCTGCTTTAAGTTTACACCAAGCTCGTTAGCAACTTCCATCTTAAACTTGTTCATAGCGTCTTTAGCTTCTGCACCATTTGCATAGCTGTTTGAATTTGAATTTGTCATAATAACATACCTCCGTTTAATTAAAAAGACATTTTGTTGTCTTAGGTATATTATCTGACCTAACCCCAAAAATATAACCGGTAAATTATGGAAATAATCTACCGGCTATACATAATTCTTATTAAAACATTATATTTATAATATCAAGAACTGATACTAAATATACTATAACTTCATAATTCAATTTTATTATTTGTTTTCCTTAACTTTTTTTCTAAGAACAACCATACCTGCAACTGATAAAAGCATAAATATCATTACAACAGCTACAGGTGTTGCATCTCCCGTCTTAGGTGATGATGCAGAACCCATATAAGTATATCTGACAGGTGCTGTACTTATATCATCCGCTCCACCATTATTGGAAGGAGTTGTAGACGGTGTGACATTGGTTCCCGGCGTAACGTTGGAAGGTGTAGTAGAATTACCGTTGTTTCCGTTATTGCCACTGTTACCACTGTTATTGCCATTGTTTCCGCCACTGTTTGAGCCATTGTTGCCACTGTTATTATTTCCACCGCTATTTCCACCGCTATTTCCGCCTTTATCATCAGATTTATCCGCTTTCTTATTAGCCGTAAACCATGCAGAAATAATTGTATCGCCTGTTATAGCAGAGTAATCTGTATCCCATCCTTCAAACGCATAAGTATACTTGTCTGTTTCCTTCTTGGTAGGCGTTGCAGTAGGAGGTGTTGCAGACTCACCACTCTTAACAGTTTCAGTCTTCATAACGTTTCCGTCACCATCAAGCCACTTGACCGTATAATAGATATCTTTAACTTCATATCTGTAAAGTGCATATACCGAAAATCTGTCAGTTGTTATAGTTATGTAATTAGCACTAAGCACTGCTTCACTTCCGTTTACCCATGATTTAAATGAATAATCAGTTCCTGAACCGTGAAGTGACGCCACATGTATATTTTGTCCGGCAAGACTTCCAAGCGGGAATGAAAGTGTAACAGGTTCGGCAAGTGTTGTAATATTGGTAGGAGTACCGTTTACAAGCTCGCCTTCTGCATTTCTGACTTCCTTCACAACTTCTATATTGATATATCTTTCTATAACAGCTTCATTTCCAAGTCTATCCTCAAATATTGTCTCTGCTGTATCGGAAACACTGCTTACATCCATATAACTTGCATAAAGTGTAATCTTTATAGTACCGCCCTGACGGACAACCTCCATATCTGCAGGTGTAACATTTCCGTTATATAAGCCCGTATTATAAATCTTTTCAAGGCCATCAACTGTAAGTGCCACTGTGTCATCTTCAAGGACAACTTCAGTACTTAAACCACTAAGTACAAAGTTTATTCCACCGTCAGATGCATAAGTTGCAGGATAGGTAACTCCTCCTCTTTCAAGAGTTACTGCAGTTTCTTTGGAAAGAACACCATTTGTTGCTACAACTCTGTAAGTTCCGTCCGCTATGTCAGTAAACTTATAATCATTATCTTCAGCAGATTCAATCTTAGCCGATTTGATGTATGTATTGCCACTGTAAAGAGCTACATAAATCGGATAAGTCTTTGAACCCTCAGCGAGATTGGTATCATAACCGGCTGTTCCATATACAACTCCGGTTGATTCCTTGCTGCTTGTTCTGAAGCTTCCTTCGTAAGTTTTAACTTCCTTTGAAGTAAGTGTAGATGCATATACTTTATAGTCATACTCCGTATCAGGAGTAAGATTTCTAAATGTATAATCTATCTGCTTGCCTCTTTCATTATCATACTTGTTGGCAAGTGCAGTATCATAAGTTGAAGCGGTAGACTTCTTATACTGGATATAGCACTCTGCTATATCATATGTACCCTTAACAACCTGAGCTGAAAGATATGCCGAAGTATCTTCGATATCCATAACAGGACTAACCTCAAGTCCCATAGGTACGAACTTAACCGTATCCGCTTTATTACCTGCCACATCTTCAGCACTTATCTCAAATGCTGTCGCACTGCTTGCTGCAAAGCTTCCGCTTACAACACCGTCATTGTTAGTAACATCAGCCACCTTGTCATTGACAAGTACCTTTGAGGTATTGACACCACTGACAGTATCTGTCGATTTAAAGTTGATATTGAGATTTCCTGCTTCATCTGCTGTTGACTCAGTAATGTACAAGTCAGGTTTATCAGTATCAACGTATATAGTCTTTACAGCCTTATCACTTGTTACACCTGAACGGCTTATGCTCCATGCTTCAATAGTCACTTCACCCTGCTGATCGTTTGCAAGATCAAATGAAAAGTTTTCTGTTGTAGCAGTTCTCTCAAGCTTCTTATTGCCAATAATTATATTGTAATAAGTATCTACAGGTACGCCATCACTTGTAGTCTTTTCTGATGTAATAGTAACTGTTGGCTCTTTTTCGATAAACCACTCGCCATTACCTTTTGTACCATCAACCGTAATAACCGGTGCTACAGGTATCTCTGATGAAAGATTTGTTACAGTCTTTTCATATGTGCTGACATTACCTGCGTGGTCAGTAGCTTCTATTATATATGTACCGTTTTCGGTAATTGGATAATTATAATTTGCAGCATCGCCCCAGCTCTTAAGCTCCGTCCTGTCTGTTCCGTCACTGAGATATAGCTTAACTGAAGCAACCCCGCTCTCTTCCGGACCTTCTGTTACAGTAAATGTAAAGTCAATAGAATCATCATATCCGCTAACAGTATAGTTTGTATTATCCTCTATAACAGGCTTCTTACAATCAAGCTTGTATGGACCTGCTTCATTAAGTACGATACTGTTTCCTGCATTATCATATAAAGTTCCGCCAAATGAATAGCTACCGGCAGGAATATTCTCTGACGATACGGTTCCGGAGAAAGTATATCCTGTAATCTTATTATAATCTGTCTTTGAAGCTACATTTGAAAGTACATATCCCGCATTTTCCTTCTCAGTAAAAGAACTTCCGCCGGGATAAGTTATATTCCATATAATATGCTGAAGTCCACTGTCATTATCAGTTGCCGATGTCCTATAAGTAAGACTGTTATACCAGACATCCGATGCTGCCGGATTACCATCTTTATCAAGTACAACGATATCTGAAGCTGTTATGCTGTTTTCAACCATCCACTCATAGTATGAATCCATACCGAGAAGCTTTTCATTTAACTTGATATAATTCTGTGCTGAACTGTTGCCCGCAAGATTTGTAGCGTATACAACGAGTTCACCAAAAGTACCTGTACCTATCGTTATGGTTCCTTTATATCTGGCTCCATCCTTGGTCATCGGAACCTCATGTATACCACCTCTGACAGAACCGTTTTCATCTAAGAACTTATAATACAATTTATCACAATCACTGCCCTCAGATGAATATTCAAATGTAATAGAAACTGATTCCACCTTAGAACCATCGATATCCTGTGCATGATAGTATGTACCAAAATCAAATTCGTTAAAATATGTTTTATTTGGTGATACTGTAAATGACTCAAGTACAGGACCATTTCTGTCTACATTCAGATGTTCAAGTGTTGCAGTTGTCGTTATAGCACCCGTTGCAGAGTCAAGCATCTGTATAACAACAGTTCCGTCCGTCATATCCGGAATCGTAACAACCTCGCTGAAGAGTGCTTCAGCAGCAGATTTTGTCATATCTGAAGTTATATCTCCGCCATTTACTATTCTTATCTTATTGTAGCCATCGCTTGCCTTTATCTCAAGTCCGTTATATATATTGTTGTCATTTTTTGTTCCAAGTAAAGTATAATGTCCTTCGCCTTCTTCACGACCTACCGTAAAGCTCGCCGATGGTGAGTTTGAAAGATAATTGGCACTTGAAGAATCGATTTGCGGATTAATGGTATATGTTCCCGGTTCACTATAAAGAGTTCTTGCACAATTGTATTCTCCGGTAAATCCTATCTTGTCCTTTATAAAGTTTTCTTTTTGAGCATTAGTTGTATATCCTTCATACAATGCTCTGTCATTATCTGCCAAAACAGAAGTATCAACAATATATATTGTATATTTTGGCGAACTCTGGCCAAATAAAATGCTATCATTCTCTGTTTCATCAGCAAGTTCTATACCGAGTGTAACCGCTCCCTGAGTTATAGTAGCAACTCCTGAAACAGTAACATTTCCATTATCCGGAACAACATTACCAGTTTCGTCTATAAGTTCATAACAATCTGCTTTTGTGCCGTTAAGACTAACATTCTTTAAAGTAAGCGCTTTACCTGAACCAGCCTTTTCATCTTCTGCATCAGCTTCTGTGCTGCATACTGCAAATACATCGTCACTTCCAATCACTGTCTGAACATCACATCTGCCTGTAACCGTCATCTTCTCATCACCATCATATGCTTTTGTTACAGGTTTATCACCATTTTTTATAGAAGAAGGAACTATAGATACCTGTTTTGGATTTGCTTTAATATATATAGTAAAGCTATCCTTTGCTGAAGTTCCCATCTTATTTTCATCTGTGATTGTTAAAATAATTTGAGCCGGTGCATCATTCACATTATCTACTGTTCCATTTATATTAAATGCTATTACTTTTCCTGTTCCCGAATCAGTACTTGTGGTTATATGAAGACCTAAAGCTGATAATTCGGAACTACCGGATGTGATTTCATAAGAAAAATTATTTACAGATGTTGAACCATCGCCTGATTCCACATAATTTGTTACTACATCAACGTTGACCGTGTCACCATACTCGGCAGATATACTCAATCCATCAACTGAAGTCTTACCTGTACTTGATGCATTCTTAACCAGACTTGGAGTAACCTTTCTATATTCCCATACGGCAGTTAAATCTTTACCATATTCACTTACATCATTTGATCCAACAGCAAACTCGGCAAGTTCAGCAGCATTTATACTCGTATAAACATTTCCGCCTATCTTCCATCCTGCAAAATAATAACCTTTACTTTTTGCATATGTTGCGACAGTAGATGCATCAGGCAAGCTAACATCCTGGCCATATGTACAATCAACTTCAATATTAGTTGTTGAAGGATCTGTCAACGTAACTTTTCCTTCCATAGCCTCAGCGTTTAAATTGCATCTTACTTTAAACGTCTGTGGTGTCCAAATTGCTGCTGCATTTACCTGCGATACAAGTCCGGCATTAACACTGACTTCAGCGCCTGTTTCTCCGGCTATATCTCCACTTATTCCGGAAAATGTAAAACCTTTATTTACTAAGCCATACTCAGCAGCTTCCTTTATTGTATATTTGTCAGAAATAGCCAAATCAGACGATACATATGTCTTATTTTCTGTTACAGATGTTGTAGTTCCCTCACTTGAAATAACAATATCATAACTTTCTCTTGATGCAATAAAATAAACATTTACATTGCCATCGTTGTCTTTTGTTGCTGAGCTTGATGTCAATGAATCAACTGTATTTTCAGCAGATACACTACCCGTTGTATCCAGATAAGGACCGGCAACTTTTATGCCTGAATAACTGCCATATTCCCAGTGTGTTTTAGCAGTATCAGCCCCATACCAATCGGCAGCAGTTCCTTCTTCTATTATAGCAGAACCACCAAGATATGAAGTTGAAGAAGTTCCATTAACAGTATAATACATATAATACTTTACACCATTAACGATTGATGTTTCTTCCTCACCATCACCAAGCAAATTCTCATCCTCTACCAATGCTTCATCATCAGAGCCTGTCTGATTATCGGATTTACCATTTTCTGCATCGCCCTGTTCAGGCGTTTCAGCATTATTTGCAAGGTTTTCTCCTAAGTTTTCGGCATTTTTATCTTCCGCAGAATTTCCGGAGTTTAAAGCGTCTTCACCTTCATTGTTTTCACCTTCATTATTTACAAGTTCAGATGTGTCACCATTTTCTGCTAAACCACTATCTGTACTTTCGTCTGCAGCACCCTCTTGTGTATCATTATCAATCTGTGTATCATTGTCAATCTGAGTACCTTCATCAGTTGTGACACCGGAATCATACTCGGGATCTACCGCCACATCTGCAGATGACGTAAGGAAAAGAGACTGGGTAATCAAGAGCGCAACTATAGCCACTGAAGCCACGAGTTTCTTACCGTTACCCCTTCCCCAATATACAGCATGAGAAATCGCGCTTATAATTGCAACCAAAATGAGCATAGGATATACCAAAATCCTATGTTTTTTACCGACATCAACTAACCTTTTAATTAATTTGTCTTTAAAATTCATCTCTTCACCTCATTATAATAATTAATATACCTGATAAATCTTTTAATAGCTACATTTATATAAATTCTGCATTCTCAAAATATGTTAGATTCTTATGGCTTCATGTCATAAAAATACGTCTTTTACGCCATAATATAAAGAATTATACCACATTAGAGGCAAAAATAAAATACTTTTTTATAAAATTCTACAAAATATGGTATTTTTTTTGTTAAAAATGGTGCATTTTGTATCTGATATATAATCTCATACAATATTTTTCAAACTAAAATAAAAATATAAGCATAATTCTCCAAAAGATATATCGGTTAAACTGAAAAAAAGATGAATAGCTTAACTTATTTAAACCAATCCTGCTTTCCAAGAGGACTAAACCGTCCATTATATGTTTTATCAGAATTATAAAACGGTTGTTCTCTCACTATAATATCATTATAATACGCACTATAATTTAGCTTTTTCTTTCCTCCTTCCTTTTTTTCCCTGCCCGATGTATCCTGATTGGATTTATTGTCACCGGTTTTTCTTTTGTTTTCTTCCTCCATAAAAGTAACCTCCACATTCTGTCATACCCTTTAACCCAAAATCAACTGCTCTGTTATATATTTAATACTTATCCAAAGCAGCGCCTATTTAAGATTATAAAATTTTTATTTTTTTAGTCAAGAGTTTTTGCAAAATGACACAAATAGTGTCATTTTTATGTAAACAAGTTTCGATTATGTAAACCAAAAGGACAGAATCTGTATGTTCCGTCCTCCAATCGTTAGTTTTATAGTCTGACAATCGGAAAAGCGAAGCAACAAATTCTGTCCTGTTTATATCACGTATTATGATGTGGGTAGCAATAGTTCCTTTTGACACCATATGATAAATTATATATATTTTAAGAATCGAAAAACTGACGACCATCCTCTGTAACAAGCCTCTCTGACTTAGGATACTCAAATATCTTAGGATTACCCGCATTCTCAGACAGATAATCGGCAAATTTACGCGCATACCATTTTGCAAATTCAAGATTGTGCATAAGGTAATTGCCACAATTAACCGCAGAAGCCCCCGGTACTTCTTCAGTATCTTCAACAGATCTAAAGCCTCCAAGAATTAAGTCGTATATCTCTTTTGGCTCGCGATTCCCCTTAAGAATAAGATAAAATCCCGTAAGGCATCCCATAGGTCCCCAGTAAATCACCTCATCTTTCCACTCAGGGTCATTTCTCAGATATGTAGCTATGACATGCTCCAATGTGTGCATGGCTGCCACATCGACCGGTGGTTCTATGTTAGGTCTTGTAACCCTCACATCGTAAGTTGTAACCTTTTGGTCTCCCAAAACATCTACTCTGCTGGTAAATATTCCGGGAACAATTTTAGTATGATCAACAGAAAAACTTGGAATCAAATCCATGTATATATCTCCTTTCAGCTATTTTTATTTCTTCCAAAGTATAACATATATAAAACTTAAAATCATTATTTTTTTGTAAGAGAAACATTCAAATCTCAATGCAATATTTCTAATTGTCACAAAATAAAAATTCGCATTTACTTCTCTCCAAGAAGCTTTTTCAATTGTTCATTTTTTAATATAATTATTATTATGTTCTTGCCTTTAAGTTCTTATCTTTCATACGCCCCTACAATACAGCTCTTTTTACAAAAGCATATTCCGTAGGATTTTACACCCATATAGCCATCTTCAAGTACACCTTCTTCATATTTTTTATCTCTTATCTGGTCATATGCTTCCTTTAGGCCTGCTTCCATTTCTTTAAAACTCTTTCTTTTCTTTATTTCAAAGATGATAGCAGGGTCAGTTGGATTGTCAG
>CADCDW010000028.1:25759-26834 GCA_902800325.1 uncultured Lachnospiraceae bacterium | reverse complement strand
ATGCAACAGCGCTAAAAACGCTCTCTGTATGTCTTAAAAAGTATCATAACGAAAATGTAATAATACTCCTTGATGAGTATGACGTACCTCTTGAAAATGCTTACTATAACGGATTCTATGATGAGATGGTCGGCTTTATACGTTCACTCTTTGAGTCGGCGCTTAAGACCAACGATGCATTGCAGTTTGGTGTGGTTACAGGTTGTCTCAGGATAAGTAAGGAGAGTATATTTACAGGGCTTAATCATCTGCAGATTAATTCTGTAATGGATGATTCTTTTTCTGAGGGCTTTGGATTTACAGAGGAAGAAACTGAACAAATGCTTATTGATTATGGCTTGATGGAAAATATTTCGGAGGTTAAAGAGTGGTATGACGGTTATCTGTTTGGGGATAAAGAGATTTATAATCCATGGAGCGTTATAAATTATGTAAAATCAATTGTTTTAGATAAAAGAAAATATGCCAGACCATTTTGGGCAAACACATCCTCAAACCAGATAATCAAGGATATGATATGGCATGCGGATGAGGAGATGAAAAGAGAACTTGATATACTCATAAATGGTGGAACGATAGAAAAACAGATACATGAGGATATAACCTATGATGACATCCACGAGTCAGAAGATAACCTGTGGAACTTCCTGTTTTTCACAGGGTATATGAAAAAGGTATCGGAAAGACGCGACGAACAAAATGAAGAAAAAATATATCTTACTATGAAGATACCAAATATTGAAATACGCAGTATATACACAAATCAGATAAGCAGCTGGTTTGACAAACAGGTAAAGGAGACGGAAAAAGGTGTGCTTAATAAAGCTGTATTGGACGGCGATACAGAAGGGATAGAAAACTACGTGAGTGAGCTGCTTGCCAAAACCATAAGTACATTTGACAGTAATGAAGCTTTCTATCATGGATTTTTCCTGTCACTTCTTTATAGTGTACCAAATTATATACCGCAGTCTAATCGTGAAGAAGGAGACGGAAGACCTGATATCGTGCTGTATCCTAACCGGCCAAAAGACCCGGCAATCATTTTTGAGATAAAGACAAGAAAGAATTTTAA
>CADCDW010000028.1:0-25749 GCA_902800325.1 uncultured Lachnospiraceae bacterium | reverse complement strand
AGGCCTTCGTGAAGCATATGACCAGATAAGAGACAAAAAGTATGAAGAAGGCGTACTTGAAGACGGATATATGGGAGTAAAATCCTACGGAATATGTTTTTGTAAAAAGAGCTGTATCGTAGGAGCGTATGAAAGATAAGAGCTTAAAGGAAAGAACATAATAATAATTAATTATAAAAGGGGTTTAATATTTTTTGACCGGAACACTGATATGTTCCGGTCAAAAAATATTTGTGACAGAGATGTCTTCTATTTATGATAACGGATATTATTATTAATTGTATATGCTCTGTATATCTGTTCTGCAAGTGCTACTGCAGCGATATCAGCGTTTAGCTTTACAGTTGTAAGATGAAGTATTTCTGTATTATCATTTGTTTCCATACTATATATATTTTCCATATTATCGCTGATTAAAAATTCAATACATGAATATCCCGATAGATTAATATCTGATATTTTTTTGGCAAGCTCTACAGATGAGATAGTCTTGTTTCCGTAAGAAACAGCTATTCTGTAAGAGCCTTTTTTTAGTTCTATTGAGGAAAAATCTTTATATAATATCTTTTTAATGTTTGTAAAGGATGAGGTTCGTTTAAAGTATTCATTGATAGCTTTGTCATAGGTACTGTCAAGTTTTTTGATATCTATATGAAAAATAATATCCATAGTTTATTTCCACCATTTATAAAATTTTATGACTATTAAGTATATTAATCATCTAAGTGTAAGTATAGGTCATTGATATGGAAGTTGTAAATAATGTTTTTGTATATTTTTTACAAACACATCTTTATATAAGTAAGCATAAAATATAGTACTTTTTTATTGTTTCAAAACAGACCTTGTGGTATCATATATGTTGGGTATGAATGTTACGAGGGTGCGATAGGCTTACTTGAATGTGATTTAAATAAATCTTAATAATACGGAGAAGAAAAGATGGATAAAAAGATACTGATACTTGATATAGACGGAACTCTTGTAAATTCAAAAAAAGAGATTACACCCAAAACCTATGAAGCTATAATGAATATTCAGGATATGGGACATATAGTTGCACTTGCTTCGGGCAGACCGTATCCGGGTATGAAGCAGTTCGTTGAAAAGCTTCATATGGATAAAAAAGGCGGATATGCGATAGCGTTTAACGGCGGTATGATAGTAGATTGTAAAACGGGAAAGCCTGTTGTGGAAAAAAGTATACCTAACAGGTATATTGAACCCTTATATGAATATGCTTTAGATAACGATATAGGTATGGTTACATATAAGGATGATATGGTTATCACCGGTACGGAAATGGATAACTATATGCAGTATGAAGCAAGGCTTAATTTTATGCCACTTAAAAGAGTAAAAAACTTTCGCAAATTTGTTGATTTTGACATGGTTAAATGTCTTATGACGGCTGAACCAAATGTTAAAGCTCCCAGATGCGAGATGGAATTAAAGAAGATGTTTTCTCCGGATTTGAATGTATTCAGGTCGGAACCGTATTTTATTGAAATAACGACCAATGGTGTAGATAAATCCACAACAATTCCGGAGTTACTTAAGCTTTTGGATATTCCAAGAGAAAAATCCATATGCTGCGGGGATGGTTTTAATGATGTTACCATGGTTAAATGTGCCGGTATAGGTGTTGCCATGGCTAACGCCCAGCAGATAGTTAAGGATAACGCTGATTATATAACCGGCTCCTGTGAAGAGGATGGACTTGTTGAAGTTATAGAGAAGTTTATATTGTAGATAATAATTTATGAGGTCAGATAATGGATAATCCGATACTTTTGACAAAGGCAGATTCGCTTATAAGATTAAAGGAACTGCTGAAAAAATCATATATAGAAGATATAGTGTGTGTAAATGTCAGTGAGGTTCTGGTCAACTTTGAAAATGTATATGAGCAGATAAAAGATAAATTTGGTAATGACAATATCATTATAAGAAGTTCTCTTAAACATAACGGAAATTTTCATAATGTAAAATCGCTCCATATAGATGCAACGGATGCCATAGCGGCAAATGATAAAAATGCCGTTTGCGATGCACTTAATAAAATGGCATATATGTATGCAGAAAACGATGAAAAGAAGCTTCCGGACTATTTTGATGAACAGATTTTAATCCAACGGTTTTCAGATAATATAATTATTTCAGGTGTGGCTTTTACAAGGGATTTTATTTATAAAAGACCATACTATATGATTAATTATGAAGTGATAGATGATTCTAAGGAAAGCATTGAAGATGAAAGAACCAAGTGGATAGCTAAAAACACATCACAGGAGTTTTTGGACTATGAATTTTTAAGCCTTGTCAATGCAATTAAAGAGATTGAAGAATTATATGGTGATATAGAAGCACTTGAGATTAAATTTGGCATAGATTCCATAGATAATGTTGTTATCTATCAGGTAAGGCCTTTAGTTGAACTTTTTGATAAGCCTATGGCACTTAAGGATAAAGAATTTTTTGATGCAAAGTCCTTTGCCAAATGTGATTACCTTGATACCAATCATGTGCTTTCCGATATGGCAAGCTGGAGACCGGCAGAGATACTGGGTTTAAATCCGAGACCTTTGGATTGTTCGCTTTACAAAGAATTTATAACATCAGGCAAGTGGAATGAAAGTATCAGTCATTTCGGATATGCCAATGAAGTAAATGATATTATGCAAAAAATAGGTAACAAGCCGTATATTTCGGTTGATTATTCGATTGCAGGTCTTACACCGAAAAACTTAAGTCCTAATATAAAGTTTAAGCTTAAGGAGTATTATATAGATAAACTTAAAAAAAGACCTCAGATGCACGAAAGACTTGAGCGTGATCTTATATTTAACTGTTATGATTTTGCTACAAAGGGTAAGCTTATAGAATTGATGGACTATGGTTTTTCTGATACAGAAATAAAAGAGCTTTCGGAGGCACTTTACGAAGTAACAACCAATATTATAAATATATATGAGGATGTATTCAAAAGGGATTTTGATGATTTAAGCAGGCTTACTGATTTAAGACATGAAATAAGATCATACACACCTTTAAAAGAAACCAATATCATGAAGGTGTATAAGTATATAAATGACCTGGTTCAGGCGATAGAAGATTTTGGTGCTCATCAGTATATCAGACAGTCGAGGTGTGATATAATAGCAAGAAGTCTTTTGAAGAGTCTTGCAGACAAAGGCTATTTTACACATGAAGAAATCTATAGATTTATATCGTCTATAGAAACTGAGGAAACCAAATTTGAAGACTATATAAACCGTTATATACATGGAGAGATAAATACGGATGAATTTAATGAATTATATGGTCATTTAAGAGTTAAAACTTTTGATATCAGAACAGACTGCTATAAGCATATGAAAATTGATGGAATATTTGAAGGTGGCAAAGACAGCTATGTCAGAGAAAAGTATACGCTTGATGAGAATGTGCTTTCGCAGGCGCTTAAAGACATAGGTTTTGATATCAGACCTTCTGATTTTATAAGTCTGGTTTCTGATATGATAAAAAATAAAGCATATTTCAGATTTGAATTTATAAAATCTGTCAGTCTGATACTTGATATGATAGTAGTTGTTGGAAATCTGCATGGAATTGACAGAGAGGATATGTCCTATCTTGAAATACAGGAACTTATAAGTTATCACAGCAGAGATTCGTATATTCAGATAATACAGTCAAGAAGGGATATGTATCATGCATATTCATATCTTGTTTTGCCGGAGCTTATATTTAATGTCGGAGATATAGACGTCATAGAGTATAAGTAGCATATTTGAAGATAATTATTGTTGATTTAAGAAGGAGATATAATGGCTGGTAAAAAACTGATGGTGGAATTTCCGGGAAGGAATTACAGTACAGATAAGCCTCTTTTATACTATGCCGGAAAAGTTTTTGAAGATAAAGAATATGACGTGATCAGATTAAACTATAATTTCAAACTGATGGGCGACAAGGCAGATATAGAAGGGCTTATAGAGGAAGCTAAACCATATATTAAAAAAGCACTTGACAAGGTAGATTTTTCAGAATATGAGGATATAGTTTTTGTATCAAAAAGTATGGGTACAACTCTTGCCGGATATTTTGAAGAACATTATAAGATAAAGGTAAGGCATATTTATCTTACACCGGTTCAGAGTGCACTTAAGTATATGAAAAGAGGAAAGTGCATAGTCGTTGCCGGTAAAAATGACAGATATTTAGACAGTAGAAGACTTAAGATATACTGCGTGGAACAGGATGTTGCACTGCAACAATTTGAAAATGTAGGTCATTCGCTTGAGTCTGAAGATATCAATACAACTTTTGCAATCCTGATGGTGATTGTGAAACTTTATAAAGGCTTTTCGAATTGATTTAATTTAAGCTATGAGTTATAATTGAAAGAAAAATACATGGAGGAAAAAAATGGGATTTTTTAAAGACTTTAAAAGAGATTTTGCACAAGCCGTTAATGAGCTCATGCCGGACAAGGATGAGCTTGCTAATGAGTATGATGATGAAGATATAGTCAATACCTTTGACAGCACCGATGACATGGATATAGCACCTGAGGATATGCTGGAAAATATAGATGATATAAGTATTGATACATTTAGCAAGGAAGAAGCAGAAGAAATAAAGGATAATGAACCATTAGCAGAACCTGAAAAGGATGAAAATGAGTCGGAGCCTTACGATGGCATTCCTGAAGCAGAAATTGTTAAAGATGAAGCTGATGCTGAAGATGACGAGGTTAATACCTTTGCAGATGAACTTGGAGAAGCAGGACAGGAAGAAATATTAGAGGCTATTCCACCTGAAGAGTTGCAGGCAGAAACTGAGGGAGAAAGTGTATCGGATGAAGCTGATTATCAGGAAACTGTAGAAGCTTATGGCGATGACGAGCTAAAGGCGGTAGATGCTCTTGATGAAGAAAATATGATGGAGAATACGGAAGATGCTCTTTTGGTAGAGCCTGAGGCAAATGTCCTTGAGGGTATGGATTTAAATGCGGCTGTTGAGACGGCTATAAGCAGCAGAAATGAAAATGAAGAAGAAAAGACCGAACAGTATGAGGAGGCAGATATGGCTGATATAGAAGAAAAGATAATTGAGGAAGAAACTACAGAGCAAAAGGAGCAGGAGGCAAACAGTATCCTTACGGATGACACTACATATATAACCAAGGGCACCACTATCAAAGGAAATATTGAAACTGAAGGTGGTATAGATGTCATTGGAACAGTTGAAGGTGATGTTAAGTGCTCAGGAAAGCTTATAATAGGAGGAACGATAGAAGGTAACATTGAAGCGGGAGAGATTTATGCCAATGCTGCCAAGCTAAAAGGAGAAATAGTTACCGAAGGAAGTGTAAAAATCGGTGTAGGTACCGTAGTTGTCGGAAATGTAACTGCAACTTCAGCAGTTATCGCCGGTGCAGTAAACGGAGATATAGATGTTCAGGGACCTGTTATAGTTGATTCAACTGCTGTCATAATGGGCGATATCAAATCACGTTCAGTGCAGATTAATAACGGTGCTGTTATAGAAGGACGTTGTTCACAGTGCTATTCCGAGATAGATGTTAAGAGCTTCTTTGAATAGGATAAAATGATATATTTGTTTGATAAAAGAATGAAATATAATTATTTAGGAGATACAACAGCATGGAGATGAAAAGAGTATTACTAAAGCTTAGTGGTGAGGCGCTTGCAGGCGATAAAAAAACCGGTTTTGATGATGAAACCGTAATCGGAGTTGCAAAACAGATTAAAGAAGTTATAGATAAGGGAATACAGGTTAGTATAGTAATCGGTGGCGGAAACTTCTGGAGAGGAAGAACATCAGAACATATGGAAAGAGTTAAGGCAGATCAGATAGGCATGCTTGCAACCGTTATGAATTGCATGTACACATCTGATGCACTTAGAAGACAGGGGATAAAGTCGCATATCATGACTCCATTTATGTGCGGCAGCATGACAGAGCTATTCAATAAGGATAAGGCCTTAGAGTATCTGGAAAAAGGTGAGGTTTGTTTTTTTGCAGGAGGAACCGGTCATCCGTATTTTTCAACCGATACTGCGACAGTGCTTATGGCTGTTGAGGTTGAATGTGATGCTATACTTATGGCAAAAGCTATCGACGGAGTATATGACAGTGATCCGAAGCTTAATCCGGACGCAAAGAAATATGACTACCTTGATATAAATGAAATAATTGATAAAAAGCTTGGGGTTATAGACCTTGCGGCAGCAGTTCTTGCTATGGAAAACAAGATGCCTATGATGCTTTTTGGACTTAATGAAGAAAACAGTATTATAAAGACCGTATCCGGAGAGTTCACCGGAACTATGGTACGTTGCGAATAGTATAATTATTTAATAAAACGATACTGCCGGATATATGAATTTTATTTTAAGATTATTATAATCAGATATATATTATATAAATAGAAAGATGAGGAAAAAGATATGTTAAAACAGTACGAAGAAAAAATGGAAAAGTCATTGGAGAATCTTAAATCAGAATATGCAAGTATAAGAGCAGGAAGAGCCAATCCGCATATTTTAGATAAATTAAGAGTTGATTATTACGGTACACCGTCTCCTTTACAGCAGGTAGCCAATATAACAGTGCCTGAGGCAAGAACAATTATAATTCAACCTTGGGAGGCAAGTCTTATAAAGGAAATCGAAAAGGCAATTCTTACTTCTGATCTTGGTGTGACACCAAATAATGATGGAAAAGCTGTAATTATTAATTTTCCTGAGCTTACAGAAGACAGAAGAAAAGAAATGGTTAAGGACGTAAAGAAAAAGGGTGAAGCAGCAAAGGTTGCTGTAAGAAATGTAAGACGTGATGCCAATGACGCAGTTAAGAAGATGAATAAGTCCAATGAAATGTCAGATGATGAACTTAAGGATAATGAGGATAAGATTCAGAAGATGACTGATAAATATATCGGAATGATTGAAAAGGCAGTAGAAGAAAAGTCAAAAGAGATACTTACTGTATAATTTGGGGGATAATAAGATTTGGAAACGATTATAGATGGAGAAAAGCTCAATGTTCCCAATCATGTTGCTATAATACTTGACGGCAACGGAAGATGGGCAAAAAAAAGACTTATGCCAAGAAACTATGGCCATAAAGCTGGGGCAAAAACTCTTGAAAAGGTTTGTGATGATGCCAAAGCTCTTGGTATAAAATATCTGACGGTATATGCATTCTCAACAGAAAACTGGAAGCGCTCGGTTGAGGAGGTATCCGGCATTATGAATATACTGAGAGACTATCTTTCCGATTGCATAAAGTGGGCAGACGAGAAAAACATGCGTATCAGAATCATAGGGGACAGGACAGCCCTTGATGCAGATATAGTTGAAAAAATTGAAGAGGCAGAGAGAGTTTCAAAGGTATATGACGGTCTCAATTTCACTATAGCAATCAACTATGGTGGAAGAGATGATATAAGAAGAGGAGTTAAAAAACTTATATCAGATGTGAATTCCGGAAAAATAAGCGGTGACATAACAGAAGATATGATTTCATCATATCTTGATACAGCGGATATTCCGGACCCGGACCTGCTTATAAGGACCAGTGGAGAGGAAAGACTTTCCAATTTCCTTGTATGGCAGCTTGCATATACGGAGTTTTATTTTACTGATTGTCTTTGGCCGGATTTTAATATGGATGAACTAAAGAAAGCGGTAAGATATTATAATGGCAGAGACAGAAGATTTGGCGGAGTAAAGTAGAGGTAGAGCTGATGTTTAAGCAAAGACTTATAAGTGGAATAGTGCTTGTTATACTTGCGGTTGTTATATTGTATCTTGGAGGATATGTAACAGGTGTTGCTTTGGTGCTTTTGTCCATAGGTGCCATGTTTGAACTTTTAAGGATATATAAACAGCACAATACGGTTTTGGGATTTGCCGGATATGCTGCCTGTATAGCATACTACATTTTACTTTTCTTTGATTTACGTCAATATATTTTGTTTATGTTTATTGTTGCTATACTGGTAATACTCGGTATATATGTATTTGCATATCCAAAGTATACAGACAAGGATATTATGGCAGTTGTATTTGGTTTCTTTTATACAACATTTATGCTTTCATATGTTTATGAGATAAGAATTCTGTCTCATGGCGGCATACTTGTAATTATGATATTTATCTGCTCATGGGTAAATGATACGCTTGCTTATTGTGCAGGTGTTACCATGGGAAAACACAAGATGTCACCGAAGCTCAGTCCGAAAAAGAGTATTGAAGGTCTTATTGGTGGACTTTTGGGAGCTGCAATTGTCGGAGGAGTTTACGGTTATTACTTTGACAGATATGTATATTCGATAACCAATAGCGTGGCTATATTTGCGCTCATCGGTTTTGCGGGAGCTATGGTTGCGGTTATAGGAGATCTGACCGCGTCAGCCATAAAACGAAATAACGATATAAAAGATTACAGTAATCTTATACCCGGACATGGGGGTATACTTGACAGATTTGACAGTATTATATTTACTGCACCGATTATATATTACCTGCTTATGTTTATGACAGCATAGACTGAATGATGGGAGGATAAATGAAAAATATATCAATTATTGGTTCAACAGGCTCCATAGGAACACAGAGCCTTGATATTGTAAGGGCAAATGACGATTTAAATGTAGTTGCTCTTGCAGCCGGAAGCAATACAGTTCTTCTGGAAAAACAGGCGCGTGAATTTAAGCCTGACATAATAGGAATTTGGGATGAGGACAAGGCTAAAGAGTTAAGAGTTGCCTTGTCTGAATTTGACATAAGGATAGTTTCCGGTATGGATGGACTTATAGAGATAGCGACATATGTTAAGGCTGATATAGTTATAACTGCTATCGTGGGTATGATAGGTATCAGACCGACTGTTGAGGCTATAAAGGCCGGTAAGGATATAGCACTTGCCAACAAGGAAACTCTTGTAACAGCAGGACATATAATTATGCCTCTGGCAAAAGAATATAATGTTCGCATATTACCTGTTGACAGTGAACATTCAGCTATATTCCAGTGCCTGCACGGAGAAGAAGATAACAAGATAAGTCGACTTTTGATAACTGCATCAGGTGGTCCTTTTAGAGGAAAAACAAGAAAAGAACTGGAAAATGTAACGGTTGAGGATGCACTAAAGCATCCGAATTGGAGTATGGGTAATAAAATTACCATAGATTCTGCTACAATGGTAAACAAAGGACTTGAAGTAATAGAGGCAAGGTGGCTCTTTGATGTTGCACCGGCTGATATAGAAGTAGTTGTACAGCCACAAAGCATTATACATTCCATGGTTGAATTCGAAGATGGGGCGGTAAAGGCACAGCTCGGTACACCGGATATGAAACTTCCTATACAGTATGCTTTATACTATCCGGAAAGAAGATATCTTGCCGGAGACAGGCTGGACTTTACTAAGATGAACGGAATAATAATCGACAAGCCGGATATAGATGTATTTAAGGGACTTACATTTGCATATAATTCATTAGAAAAGGGTGGCTCGATGCCAACAGTGTTCAATGCGGCAAACGAAAAAGCAGTATCTCTTTTTTTGAACAGAAAAATCAAATTTCTTGAAATATATGACATAATAGAAAACTGTATGGACAATCACGAGGTGATAGAAAACCCGACACTTGAAGAAATAATAAATTTGCAGAAGGAAACAGAAAAATATATAGATAAAAATTTTTTAAATAATTGATCTATTTTTAATGTTTTTTATGTATGAGTGAGGAGGTATGAGCTTTAGGATTCTATAAGCAGGTACTTTGAAGACGTCGGTACTTAGCGAGAGCGTGCCTGCGATAGAATCTCTAAAGCTCATACCTCCGGGATAAAGTTAAAAAAGGAGCAAACTATGAATATTATTCTTATTATTTTGGTTTTCGGAATCGTTGTATTTTTCCACGAGTTTGGACATTTTATAGTTGCGAAAGCCAATCATATAGCGGTAACAGAATTTTCCATCGGTATGGGACCTGCGATTTTTTCCGTTAAAAAGAAGGAGACTAAATATTCCTTGAGGATACTTCCCATAGGTGGATATTGTATGATGCTGGGTGAAAATGAAGAATCAGAAGATGAAAATTCATTTTCCAATAAACCGGTATGGGCAAGGATACTGGTTATAGCAGCAGGACCTTTTTTCAATTTCATTTTAGCACTGATTTTTTCTGTAATTCTTATTATATTCTGCGGATATGATGAAGCAAAGATATCTGAAGTTAAGGAAAATGGTGCAGCTTATGAAGCGGGAATTGAAGAAGGAGATACCATTGTAAAAATCGGTGGAAAGAAAGTTCATTTCTTCAGAGAAGTGCAGATTTATATGATGATAAATGATTCATCAAAGCCGGTTGATATGGTTATTGAAAAGGCAGACGGTACATTAAAAAATGTAACGGTATATCCAAAGAAAGCAGAGGATGGTAACTATTATCTCGGTATCGCAAGAACAAGATATAATGTATCTGCGAAAGGCGTTGGAGGAACTATAAAATATGCCTTTTATGAAACCGGATACTGGGTCAACGCTACATTTTCAAGTCTTAAGATGATTTTTACAGGTGGAGTAAAAAGCGGGGACATAATGGGACCTGTAGGTGTCGGAGGAGCATTTAATGATATCATAGAGGAAGTAAAGCAGGAGAGTTCTAACACAAAAGAAACAGTTATTAATATTATCTTGAATATGCTGAACTGGTGTATTCTTCTTAGTGTGAATCTCGGTATTATGAATCTTTTGCCTGTACCTGCATTGGACGGAGGAAGACTTTTGTTCCTTTTTATAGAAGCAATAAGAAGAAAAAAGATTCCGCAGGAAAAAGAGGCAATTGTCAACTTTATAGGATTTGCACTTTTGATGGTACTTATGGTGCTTGTGTTCTTCAATGATATAAAAAATGTATTTTTCTCATAATAATAAGAGGGTAGGATATGGATAAATCATACAGAGAAAAAACTAAAGAGATAAAGATAGGCGATGTGACCATAGGTGGAGGTAATCCCATAGCCATTCAATCCATGACAAACACAGAAACATCGGATATTGATAAAACTGTTGAACAGATACTTGCTCTTGAAAGAGCTGGCTGCCAGATTATACGTTCTACTGCCAATACCCCTAAGGCAGCAGAAAGCTTTGATAAGATTAAAGAACGTATACATATACCTATAGTGGCAGATATACATTTTGATTACAGACTGGCTATCTCGGCTATAGAGCATGGCGCTGATAAGATAAGGATAAATCCGGGCAATATAGGTGGAGAAGAAAAACTTAAAGCAGTTGTAGAGGCTGCAAAGAAAAAAAATATACCTATAAGAGTCGGAGTAAATTCCGGATCTCTTGAAAAAGATATACTTGCAAAGTATGGCAGTGTCACTGCAGAGGGAATAGTTGAAAGTGCATTGGATAAAGTCAGAATGATAGAAGAGTGTGATTATGACAATATAGTTATAAGCATAAAGTCTTCAGATGTTATGATGTGTGTCAAGGCACATGAGATTATGGCTGAGAAGACAATTTATCCGCTACATGTAGGTATAACAGAGGCCGGAACAGTCAACCTTGGCAATATCAAGTCAGGTATAGGTCTCGGACTTATACTGAGTAAAGGTATAGGCGATACTATAAGGGTTTCACTTACAGGTGATCCAGTCGAAGAGATTATATCAGCAAAGACTATTTTGAGAACTCTTGGACTCAGAAAGGGCGGTATAGAACTGGTATCATGTCCTACCTGTGGCAGAACCAGGATAGATATGATAGGTCTTGCCGGCTCAGTGGAAAAGCTTATACAGAGCTATGATCATCTTGATATCAAGGTTGCTGTTATGGGATGTGCAGTTAACGGTCCCGGAGAAGCAAGAGAGGCAGATATAGGAATAGCCGGAGGAGATAAAGAAGGTTTACTTATAAAAAAAGGTGAGATAGTTAAAAAGCTTCCGCAGGAGGAGCTTTTAAATGCACTTAAAAACGAGCTTGATAATTGGAAGTAAGGAGGAAAATAAGTGGAAGGTAAATTATTTAAAGACGTCTTCCCGGGTTTAAGATTAACAGACGATATAGCTGAGCTGATTTATCAGACAGAAGTTAAGGGGATAACCATGTTCGAAAGTAAAAAAGAGCTGGTTATTTCTTTATTGAGTACCAATCTTATACCAAAGAAGTTAATATATAAAGCAGAAACTCAGATTTCGGATTTTGTATTTCCTAATCATCAGGGGATGTGTATCATAGATGAACATTTCAATTTATCCAGTCAGTATAAATTAGAGCAGCTAACCGATGAGTATAAGGAGAGTCTGCTTTTGGAGATGAAAAATGAAAGCTATGTATGCTATAGATTTATGGCTCGTGGAGATTGGTTTTGTAATGATGACAGGGTACTTACGCTTGCACTCGAGGATTCAAGTTTAGCGAGAAATCATTCCAGAAATATCAAAGAATATCTTGAACATACATATAAAGACAGACTTGGTATGGAGATAAAGGTTGGTTTTGATTATACTGATGAACAAAAAACATCTCTAAGGCAGGCCAATGAAATCAGATTGAAATATGAACTCAAAAATATAGAAGAATTAAATGAGTCTGCTAAAGCTAAACACAAAAAAGAACAGGAAGGTACCGGTGAAAAAACTGCTGATATTTCAGACGGTAATTCAATCGAAGAAAAATCAAAGGTAAATGCTACAGCTAAAAATGAAGATACATCAGCCGGTAAAAAGGGTATTACAAATAATGATAAAAAAGAAAAGAAAAAAGGAACGTTTGAAAGACGTGGTAAAGAAAAATACAGTAAAAATCCTGAATATAAATATGACGAAGACGTTATCTATGGTAGAAACTGTGAAGGAGAAACCGTAGATATAAGAGAATTATATGACGGAATAGGTGTAACATGTATAAAAGGTCAGATTATAGCACTTGAGGATCGGGAATTAAAAAGCGGTAAATTTATAATTAGCGGAACTATAACTGATTTTACAGACTCCATTACATTTAAGGTTTTTGTATCACCGGAAGACAGAGGACCTTTACTTGAAGAACTTAAGGAAAACAGCTTTTATATTATAAAAGGTGTTCCGCAGTATGATACATATTCCAGAGAAGTTTCTGTTTCTTCAATAAGTGGTATAAAACCTATAAATGATTTCAGAGAAAAACGTGTGGATTTATATCCTGAAAAGAGAGTTGAACTCCATCTGCATACGAAAATGAGTGAGATGGACAGCGTAGTTGATATAGAAAAGGTTATAAAACGAGCTAAGGAGTGGGGACATAAGGCTATGGCAATAACCGATCATGGCTGTGTGCAGGCATTTCCTATAGCCAATCATTGTGTGGATAAGGATGAGGATTTCAAGATTATCTATGGTGTTGAAGGATACTTTGTAGATGATTTAAAGGATCTTATTTTAAATGATAAGGGACAAAGCATCGATTCTGAATATGTTGTATTTGATATAGAGACAACCGGTCTTAGTGCAAAGCATAATAAGATAATTGAGATAGGCGCAGTAAGAATTAAAGATGGAAAAATTTGTGATACATATAACAGATTTGTTAATCCGGAGGTGGCTATACCATATAGCATAACCAAACTTACATCTATCAATGATGCTATGGTTAAGGAAGCGCCTACCATTGAGACTATACTTCCGGAATTTCTGGATTATGTCGGTGACGCCATAATGGTAGCCCACAATGCCAGTTTTGATACAGGCTTTATAAAAGAGTTTGCGAAAAGGCAGGGACTGCCATTTGATTATACAATAGTTGATACCATGACACTTGCTCATGTGCTTGTGCCGGAGCTCGGCAAGTATACATTGGACAGGCTTTGTAAACAGTTTGGAGTGTCTCTTGAAAATCACCACAGAGCTTGTGATGATGCCTATGCTACAGCAGAGATTTTTGTAAAGATGCTTAAAATGGTTCATGAGAAGGGTGCGCATACTATAAGTGAACTCAATATGATAGGTTCTGCATCTGCCGACAAGATTAAAAAGGCAAGAACTTACCATGGTATAATACTTGTAAAAAATGATATAGGACGTGTAAATCTTTACAGACTTATATCTGAATCGCATATTAATTATTTTAACAGAAGACCAAGGATGCCGAAGAGCCTTATAAATAAATATCGTGAAGGTCTTATAATCGGCTCTGCATGTGAAGCAGGAGAACTCTATCAGGCTGTATTAAATGATGCCAGTGAAGATGAGATAACAAGACTTTGTGATTTCTATGACTATTATGAGATACAACCGACAGGCAACAATATGTTTATGCTGAAAAATGACAAGATTTCCAATGTCAATTCTGTTGAAGATTTAGAAAATATCAATAGAAAGATAGTCGACCTTGGAAGGCAGTTCAACAAACCTGTTGTTGCAACCTGTGATGTACACTTTCTTGATCCGGAAGATGAGATATATAGAAGTATCATACTTGCAGGGCAGGGATTTGATGACGCTGATGAACAACCGCCGCTTTATTTCAGGACAACAGAAGAGATGCTTAAGGAATTTGAATATCTTGGCAGTGATGTGGCAAAGGAGATAGTTATAACCAATACCAACAAAATAGCAGATATGATAGAAAAGATATCACCGGTACGACCGGATAAGTGTCCTCCAATTATTGAAAATTCTGATGAAACACTTACAAAAATCTGTTATGACAAGGCGCATGAGATATATGGCCCTAATCTTCCGGACATAGTTAAGAACCGACTTGACAAAGAACTTAACTCTATTATATCCAATGGCTTCGCAGTTATGTATATTATAGCACAAAAACTGGTTTGGAAATCCAATGAAGATGGTTATCTGGTTGGTTCAAGAGGATCAGTAGGTTCATCATTTGTTGCAACTATGGCAGGTATAACGGAGGTTAATCCGTTACCGGCTCATTATATATGTCCACACTGTTATCATGTTGATTTTGATTCGGAAGCGGTAAAACAGTATGAAGGACAGTCAGGATGTGATATGCCTGATATGAATTGTCCTAAATGTGGAACACTCATGAAAAAAGAAGGTCATGATATACCGTTTGAAACGTTCCTTGGCTTTAAGGGTGATAAGGAACCGGATATAGACCTTAATTTCTCAGGAGAGTATCAGGCAAAGGCTCATGCTTATACTGAAGAACTCTTTGGTAAGGGAAAGGCATTTAAAGCCGGAACCATAGGTACTGTAGCTGAAAAGACTGCATATGGATATGTATATAAATATTTTGAAGAAAGAAATATAGAAAAAAGAAGATGCGAGATGGAAAGGCTTGCTGTGGGATGTACGGATGTAAAAAGAACAACAGGTCAGCATCCGGGTGGCATGATAGTGCTTCCAAGAAATGAGGAAATATATTCATTTACACCTATACAAAAGCCGGCAAATGATATGAATACAGATGTCATAACAACTCATTTTGAATATCATTCCATCGACCATAATCTTTTAAAACTCGATATACTTGGACATGATGATCCTACCATGATCAGACGACTTGAGGATCTAACCGGTGTTGATGCAAAAAAGATTGCGCTTGATGATAAAGATGTCATGTCGCTTTTTCATAGCACAGAAGTGCTTGGGATAGAACCGGCTGACATAGGCGGAACAAAGCTTGGAACCTTGGGAGTACCGGAATTTGGAACGGAATTTGCCATGCAGATGCTTATAGACACCCATCCAAAGGCATTTTCAGACCTGGTACGTATAGCAGGACTGTCTCACGGTACTGATGTATGGCTTGGCAATGCTCAGACGCTTATACAAGAGGGAACCTGTGAACTATCATCGGCTATCTGTACCAGAGATGATATAATGGTTTATCTTATGTACAGAGGACTTGAATCCGGACTTGCATTTAACATTATGGAAAAGGTCAGGAAGGGAATAGTTGCGAAGGGTAAGTGTAAAGAATGGCCTGAGTGGAAAGAAGAAATGAAAGCTCATGATGTACCCGACTGGTACATATGGTCTTGTGAAAAAATCAAGTATATGTTCCCTAAAGCACATGCAGTTGCTTATGTTATGATGGCGTGGCGTATAGCATGGTTCAAGGTAAACTATCCGCTTGAATATTACACTGCCTTCTTTTCTATAAGAGCCTCGGCCTTTGACTATAAAATGATGTGTCAGGGCAAGGCAACTCTTGAAGAGTATATGGCCGAACTGCAGAAAACCGACAAGGCCAACATGACGGCAACCATAAAAGATACTATAAAGGATATGAAGATTGTACAGGAAATGTATGCAAGAGGCATAGAATTTATGCCGATAGACATATATCGTGCCAAGGCAGATCGCTTCCAGATAATCGACGGTAAGATAATGCCAAGCTTCAGTTCTATTGCAGGCATGAGCGACAAGGCTGCTTTGCAGCTTGAAGAAGCTGCAAAGGGTGGCACCTTTACATCCAAAGAGGATATCCGCACGCGTGGAAAAGTTTCCAAGACTATCTTAGACGACATGGAGGCTTTAGGTATCCTAAACGGATTGCCGGAAACCAACCAGTACGACTTCTTCTCCATGCTTGGCTAACCACCACATTCTCACCGGGAGGATATTCTGCAACTGCCTATATATGGACTCACTTAAGTTATTTTGCGGAAGTATATGAATAAGGCTGATACACAACTATCCATCGATTTGTGAAATCAATAAGCTCAAAACCTTTATATTCGCACGAAATCGAAAACTCGCTTCGCTCAGGCACTTCGATTTCTGAGCGAATATATGCGGTTTCTTGCTTTTGATTTGACACAAATCGGGATAAATGTTGTTGTATCAGCCTTTTCATATACTTTCCTATCCAATTACTTGAGAAATGAGTCCATATATAAGCAGTGCAGAATATCCATAGCTTGAAGGTGCGCTGTAAGCGCACTTTCAAGCTACAGGTATAAAAGCATCCGGTATAAGGGATATAAAAAACTAACGTATGACAGAAAAAGAAAACAGGTAGGTTGTAACAACATTTATCCCGATTTGTGTCAAATCAGCAATGAACACTTGTAGATATTCGCTCAGAAACCGAAGTGTTTGAGCGAAGCGAGTTCTTCGGTTTCGTGCGAATATCAAAAGTGTGAGTGCTCTGATTTAACAAATCGATGGGAAGTTGTACAACCTACCTGATTTTCTTTTCTGTCATATAGAATACCTAAATATCCCCTTATACCGGATGCTTTTATACCTGTCATACGGTGAGGATGTGGTGGTTAGCGTTCCATTTTCCAAAAGTATGCGCTGTATGGTGGGAGTTCGGAGCCGCCTCCGAAGTCGTGCGGTGCGCCTGTGATTAAGTCGACCGCTGTGCCACAGCCTGCATCGAAGTGTGCGGTGTAAGGTGAGTCACTTGCATTTATGGCTACGAGGACGCGCTCGTCATCAACTTTTCTTTCAAATATGCACTGGTGGTTTGTCAGGACTACAGAGCGGAAACCGCCGTAGTTAAGTGCTTTGCTGTTTTTCTTGGCTTCGGCAAGCTTTGCAATCCAATCTGTAAGGTCGTTCCATTCAGGTGCATCGTAGCTTCTTCTTAAAGATGGGTCGCCTTCTTCCTTTCGTCCTTCGGCACCCCATTCGCTTCCGTAGTAAACGCATGGAAAGCCCGGCATACCAAATGCAAGAGCATAGATGAGTGGAAGATGGTTCTTGTTTGTGAGGATACTTGCAACTCTTGTAACATCGTGGTTATCTACAAAGGAAAGGAAGTGCTTTCCTTTATATCTTGTCCATTCTTCAGGACCGAACTGCTGCAAAAGACTATGGATTATTTCGAACATATTCATGGAATTAAAGCTTGAGTATAGTCCTTTGTAGCACATATAGTTTGTGGCACTATGAAGCATACTGTCATTTACAAAAACATTGTAATCACCGTGAAGAAGTTCACCGAGAAGTAAAAATTCATTTTTAAGACCATCACAGTGACTTCTTAATCTGCGAATAAAATCGTGGTCAAGACAATATGCAACATCAAGTCTTAAACCGTCTATATCAAATTCTTCAATCCAGTTCTTTACATTTTCAAAAATGTGTTGTATGACAGCTTCATTTCTTAAGTTTAGCTTTACAAGGTCGTAATTACCTTCCCAGCCTTCGTACCATAGACCGTCATTGTAGTTTGAGTTTCCGTCGAAACTTATATGAAACCAATCCTTGTAAGGACTGTCCCATCTTTTTTCAAGTACATCCTGAAAAGCCCAAAATCCTCGTCCGACATGGTTAAAAACACCGTCAAGTACAACTTTTATTCCATTATCATGAAGATTTTTGCAAAGAGTCTTAAAATCATCGTTTGTTCCAAGACGAGTATCGATTTTTGAATAGTCTCTTGTATTGTATCCATGTGTGTCGGATTCAAATACAGGAGAGAAGTAGATAGCATTGATACCAAGTTTCTTCATATGAGGTATCCAGTCATTTACCTTTTCGATTCTGTGTGTAAGTACTCCGTCATTTTCGTATGGTGCACCACAAAATCCCAAAGGATAAATCTGGTAAAAAACACTTTCATAAGCCCACATATAAGCTTCCTCCTAATATAAATAATATATCATCCAAAAGCATTATTATACAGTATCAGAGTATATCTGATAATAAGCTTTCAGACTTGAAAATTATACCATATTTTAACCGAAGCTACAAGTTTTAAGGTTTGTAAACGTATTTAAATGATGTGTTTTATAGGCTATATTTGTTAATAATGTTTATTTTTTTACAATTAAATGTTTTTCTTTATATTTCTTGCATTTTGTATATATCAGGGTTTATAATACCACATATAGTTGTTTTAATAAATTACCGTTTGGAGAAAAGAAAATGAAAAAGATCAAAATAATTTTACCTGTCGTTATTTTAGTTATTGCAGCATATATAATTTTTATAGTATTATCAGGCAATAAAAAAGAAGATGATCAGCTCGTTATAAAGAGAGGAACCGATAATTCGGAGTCTGTCAGCGAAGATTCAAATACTGAAGAAGAAAGCAATCCGGGGGCTGATGGTGAATCCTCTGAAGAAGATGAGAAAAAGAGCGGTTCTGATGGCGCAGGAGATTTTTCGGAAAAAAACACATCTACTTCCGGCATAGAGATAAATGGAGAATTAATTCCGGAGTATACCGATGAACCTTATGCCCAGGTGAATTTCAACGCCCCTTTTTTTACAGAAGATGAGCTTAAAACCGAATCGTTTGAAAGCTTAAGTGAGCTTGATGAATACGGCAGAGCCGGCGTAGCAAGTGCCTGTATAGGAATCGATATAATTCCTGCCGAGGAACGCAGCGAGATAGGAGATATAAAGCCTTCAGGCTGGCATCTGACCAAATATGACGGCATAATAAATGAAAGTTATCTTTATTACAGATGTCATCTTATAGATTATCAACTTACAGGTGATAATTCGGATAAAAGAAACTTCATAACAGGTACTGAATACTTCAATACCGAAGGTATGCTTCCGTTTGAGAACATGGTTGCAAGATATGTAGAAATGACAGGAAATCATGTTATGTACAGGGTAACACCTATATATAAGGACGATAATCTTATTGCTTCAGGTGTTTTGATGGAAGCATATTCGGTTGAAGACGAGGGTATGGGCGTTTATTTTAATGTATTTGTATATAACGTCCAACCGGACATAGAGATAGATTACAGTACCGGAGAGAGCAGACAAAAATAAGAATGATGTTTTTAACGTTTTACACATTATTTTAGATGTTTCCTAATATAATATAGAAAGAAATGTTATATAGGTATATTTATGGCATATAAAATAATTGTGGATGCCGGGCATGGAGGATATGACGGCGGAGCTTCTTACAACGGAAGGCTTGAAAAAGATGACACATTACGACTTGCTCTTGCAGTGGGTGAATTACTTTCGGAGATGGGATATGATGTCTCATATACAAGGACAACAGACGTTTATGATTCGCCTGTTCAAAAGGCAAGGATAGGAAATGACAGTAATGCGGATTTATTTGTATCTATACACCGTAATTCATCTCCGAATCCCAATACATATAAAGGCGTTCAGACCTTGGTATATGAGGATGTCGGACTAAAGGCCAATCTTGCAAGGAGTGTAAACAATGAGCTTGAAAAGGTTGGTTACAGGAATATAAATGTAGTTGAAAGACCCAATCTTGCTGTTTTAAGGAGAACCAAAATGCCGGCAATACTTGTCGAGGCCGGATTTATAAATAACGATGAGGATAATGCACGCTTTGACAGTCAATTTAGCGAAACAGCCATGGCTATTGCAACAGGTATAGATGACGTAATAAAAGCGGCAGGGTTAAAAACAGAAGCAGCAGATAAAACTGTAAATGTTTTAAACAGAATAGATGATAGAGAAATTGTGACATCTAAAGAAAATGGATTGTCTGAGGAAGATGAACCATATGAGGAAGATGAACCATATGAGGAAGATGAACCATATGAGGAAGATGAACCATATGAGGAAGATGAATTACAGACAGATAACAAATCAGCTGATGAGGATTATAAACAGACAGAAAATGAAATCGTAGAGCAGGATACTGATTTAACCGATAACCCAAACTATGATGGATATATAAAGGATGTTCCAACCGGTGAAAATGATATAAATGGAAATTATCAATTACTTGTCGGTATATATCGTACACAGGGTTCGGCAAACTATCAGATGAATAATCTTATTAATTCCGGTTATCCTGCTATAGTATATGAAGATGAGGGTTTGTTTCAGGTCAGAACCGGAAGCTATGAAAACATAGAAGAAGCGTTGACATCAGCCCGTGAACTTAGAGATCGGGGCTATGAAACACTGATTGTTATAGGTAAGTAGTTTGTTTAATACGAAATCTTAAAAAAGTTTGATAAAAAAAGTTGATACAAAATCTTAAAAGTTGATACAAAATCTTAAATGTTGATACAAAAAAACTTAAAAAAGGTGTTGACAATGATTTTTCACTGTGGTAGTATGTCATACGATGAGCTGCCGTAGACAGCAGGTGCCGTAAGGCATAAGGAGTAAACGCCTGCCGAGGAAGAATCGTAAAGTCAAATGATTTAGCGGATTTTTACTCTCGTGCTACGTTGCGCGAGAGTTTTTTCTTTCGTATATATTTGCAGCTTCATTACAAATAAAACAGGAGGTGCAAAACTTTGGCAAAGGTAGAATTAAAACAGCCTATAGTAGAGGAAATCAAAGAAAACCTCAAGGACGCAAAGACAGTTGTATTGGTTGATTACCGTGGTCTTACTGTTGAACAGGATACTAAGCTTCGTAAGACATTAAGAGAAGCCGGTGTAATCTACAAGGTATATAAGAATACAATGGTTAAGCTTGCTATTGATGGTACAGAATTTGATTCCGTTAAGGATGACCTTGAAGGACCAACAGCAGTAGCAGTTTCAAAGACAGATGCAACTGCAGCAGCAAGAGTTCTTGCTAAGTTCGCTAAGGAAAACCCTGCTCTTGAAATCAAGTCAGGTATTGTAGAAGGTACTTACTATGATGCAAAGGGTATCGCAACGATAGCTACTATACCTTCAAGAGAAGAACTTATATCCAAGTTCCTTGGAAGTATCCAGTCACCTATCACAAACTTTGCTCGTGTTATTAAGCAGATTGCAGAGTCAAAGGAGGCTTAATTTAAGTCTTAGGTCGCTTTAAAAGATAAAATAGAATTATCCGGAAGAGCGAAAACGAATAAATGTAAATGAAAACTATGAATGATATGTAATAAATCATTCACACAATCGAAAATTAGGAGGAATTTTAAAATGACAACTCAGGAAATAATTGAAGTTATCAAAGGTTTATCAGTATTAGAGTTAAACGATTTAGTAAAGGCATGTGAGGAAGAATTTGGTGTATCAGCAGCAGCCGGTGTTGTAGTTGCAGCAGCAGGCGCAGCAGATGGTGCAGCAGGCGCAGCAGAAGAGAAGGATTCATTTGATGTAGAGCTTACTGAGGTAGGTCCTAACAAGGTTAAGGTTATTAAGGTTGTTAGAGATTGTACAGGTCTTGGACTTAAGGAAGCTAAGGACGTTGTTGATGGCGCTCCTAAGGTACTTAAGGAAGGCGCTTCTAAGGAAGAAGCTGAGGACATCAAGACTAAGCTTGAGGCTGAAGGCGCAAAGGTTACTCTTAAGTAATTTGTGTAATATATGACGGATAGCATATAAAAGGAAAGCAGGTACTCGCAGAGCACGCGTTGCATAACGCTCTGCTAAGCACCTGTTTTTCCTTTTATATGATATCCTGTTTAATTACATTAAAATATTATCATATATCATAAATAATCAGATTTCACTACTTGCAATAATAAAATCAAAAAAATAATTGACAGTAAAGTTTATTTGTGATAAAGTAATAAAATGTCATTATTATGGCAAGGTTTGCCATAAAATAAATTCAAGGGGTGAAATGTGTCAATGAAAAAGTACAGAATGCGTCCTGTAAAATCAGGAAGAGGAATGCGAATGAGCTTTTCAACCGAGAAAGAAGTATTGGATATGCCGAACCTCATAGAAGTTCAGAAGGATTCGTACCAATGGTTCTTGGATGAAGGTTTAAGAGAAGTTTTCAGGGATATTTCTCCGATATCAGACTACAACGGACAGTTAAGTCTGGAATTTGTTGATTTCCAGCTCTGTAAGGATGATATCAAGTATTCCATTGAAGAGTGTAAGGAAAGAGATGCTACTTATGCAGCTCCACTCAAGGTAAATGTACGTCTTCGTTACAATGAGACGAGAGAAGTTGCTCAGTATGATATATTTATGGGTGATTTACCTCTGATGACTGAGACGGGTACATTTGTTATCAATGGTGCAGAAAGAGTAATAGTCAGCCAGTTGGTTCGTTCTCCTGGTATATATTACGCTATAGGACATGATAAGATAGGTAAGACTTTATATTCATCAACTGTTATTCCTAATCGTGGTGCATGGTTAGAGTATGAAACAGATTCAAATGATGTATTTTCTGTTCGTGTGGACAGAACCAGAAAGGTACCTGTAACTGTACTTATCAGAGCACTTGGAATAGGAACAAATCAAGAAATAATTGATTTGTTTGGCGAAGAGCCAAAAATTCTTGCCAGTCTCGAAAAAGATCCGTCAACAGATTATGATGGCGGTGTAATAGAACTTTATAAAAAGATAAGACCTGGTGAGCCGGAGGTTGTTGCTAATGCGGAAAGCCTTATCAACAGCATGTTTTTTGATGCCAGAAGATATGATCTGGCAAAAGTAGGTAGATATAAGTTTAATAAGAAACTCGCCCTTAGAAATAGAATAGCTAATCAAGTTCTTGCAGAAGATGTAACCGATCCGAGCACTGGAGAGGTAATGTTTAAGGCAGGTACTACTCTTACACGTGAGGATGCCAAGCAGATTCAGGATGCTGCAGTTCCTTTCGTATGGATACAGACAGAGGACAGAAATGTAAAGGTTCTTTCCAATATGGTGGTTGATATGTCCGGATATGTAGGTTTTGATCCAAAGGAAGCCGGCATAACCGAAGATGTTTATTATCCTGTTCTTGAAAAGCTTTTGGAAGAGTATGAGGATGAAGAAGAGTTAAAGAAGGCAGTTGCTGCATCTGTCAGTGAGCTTATACCTAAACATATAACAAAAGAAGATATACTCGCTTCAATCAACTATAACATACATCTTGAGTATGGCATAGGTAATTCTGATGATATCGATCACTTGGGTAACAGACGTATCAGAGCTGTAGGAGAGCTTTTACAGAATCAGTACAGAATAGGTTTATCAAGACTTGAAAGAGTAGTTAGGGAAAGAATGACTACTCAGGATATTGACAGTATTACACCTCAGTCACTTATCAATATTAAGCCTGTTACTGCGGCTGTTAAGGAGTTCTTCGGAAGTTCACAGCTTTCACAGTTTATGGATCAGAACAACCCTCTTTCAGAACTTACTCATAAGAGACGTCTTTCAGCTCTTGGTCCGGGTGGACTTTCAAGAGACAGAGCCGGATTTGAGGTTAGAGATGTCCACTATACACATTATGGAAGAATGTGTCCTATCGAGACACCTGAAGGTCCTAACATTGGTCTTATAAACTCTCTTGCAACTTATGCAAGGATAAATGAGTACGGATTTGTTGAGGCACCTTACAGAAAGGTAGATAAAACCGATAAGGACAATCCTGTAGTAACTGATGAGGTTGTATATCTTACAGCCGATGAAGAAGATAATTACAGAGTTGCTCAGGCTAATGAGCCGCTTGACAGCGAAGGACATTTTGTAAATAACAACGTTTCAGGACGTTTCAGAGAAGATACAACTGAGTTTGCAAAGACAAAGGTAGACCTTATGGATGTTTCGCCTAAGATGGTATTTTCAGTTGCTACATCCATGATTCCTTTCCTTGAGAATGATGATGCGAACCGTGCACTTATGGGTTCTAACATGCAGCGTCAGGCCGTACCGCTTTTAAATACCGAGGCACCTATCGTAGGAACGGGTATGGAAGCAAAGGCAGCTGTTGACTCAGGTGTTTGTATAGTTGCAAAACATGATGGTGTTGTTGAAATATCATCCAGTGAGAAGATTGTCGTTAAATGTGACGATGGTTCAAAGGATGAGTATAATGTAATCAAGTTTGCAAGAAGTAACCAGGGTAACTGTATGAACCAGAGACCTATCGTTAAGCGTGGCGACAAGGTTACCAAGGGTATGGTTATAGCTGATGGTGCTTCAACTGCAGGCGGTGAGATTGCACTTGGTAAGAACCCTCTTATCGGTTTCATGACCTGGGAAGGTTATAACTACGAGGATGCCGTTCTCCTTAGCGAGAGACTTGTTCAGGAAGATGTATATACTTCTGTTCATATCGAAGAGTATGAAGTAGAAGCAAGAGATACAAAGCTTGGACGTGAAGAAATTACAAGAGATCTTGCAGGCCTTGCAGGCGATGCATTAAAGGATCTTGATGAAAACGGTATCATCAGAATCGGTGCTGAGGTTCGTGCCGGTGATATCCTTGTAGGTAAGGTAACTCCTAAGGGAGAGACAGAACTTACTGCAGAGGAAAGACTTCTTAGAGCAATCTTTGGCGAAAAGGCAAGAGAAGTCAGAGATACTTCACTTCGTGTACCACACGGTGCGTATGGTGTAGTAATGGATACAAAGGTATTTACAAGAGAAAACGGAGATGAACTTCCGCCGGGTGTCAATAAATCCGTCAGAGTATATATAGCACAGAAGAGAAAGATTTCAGTTGGTGATAAGATGGCAGGTCGTCATGGTAACAAGGGTGTTATCTCGCGTATTCTTCCTGTAGAGGATATGCCGTTCTTGCCAAACGGACGTCCGCTTGATATAGTTCTTAATCCTTTGGGCGTTCCTTCTCGTATGAATATCGGACAGGTACTTGAACTTCACCTTGGTCTTGCAGCCAATGCGCTTGGTTTTAAGGTTTCAACACCTGTATTTGATGGTGCTAACGAGCATGATATTATGAGTGCTCTTGATATGGCCAATGATTATGTAAATGAGGATTGGGAGACCTTCTATGAAAAGTATAAAGATGATACAGAAAAAGAAGTAATGGATTATCTTTATGAGAACAGAGATCACAGAGAAGAATGGAAGGGAGTTCCAATCAATAGAACAGGTAAGGTAAGACTTCGTGACGGCAGAAC
>CADCDW010000027.1 GCA_902800325.1 uncultured Lachnospiraceae bacterium | reverse complement strand
CTTTTTGCTCATATTTGTTTTCTTCAAAGATAGGCGTTCCGGTAAATCCAAACCAGATAGAATGATTAAAAAATCTTTCTATATCTCGCTTTGTCTGTGGTGTAACAGCTCTGTGACATTCATCCACAACAAATGCAACCTTCAGTGATTTTATTATTTCATACTCTTTTGTTCCCTCTTTAAGCCTTCTATTAATCATAACCTGCATTTTTTGTCTCGTTGTAACAATCATCTGACGATTATCATCTGAAAGTCTTTTAATCAAACTACCAACATTTTCTGTGTCATCAACATCTATAGTATCATTGTCGGCATAAGACTGAAATGCACCCTTAGTTTGCAAATCAAGATCCTTGCGATCTATCAGAAAAACAGTTTTCTCAATTGATGGAATATCCATCAAAAGATTTCTTGTAGCTTTATATGATGTCATAGTTTTTCCAGAACCTGTTGTATGCCATATAAAACCTGATTTACCCTTTTTCGATGCACTTCTCATCGCTTCTATCGCATGAATCTGATAAGGTCTAAGTATAAGTAGTTTCCTTTTATCGTTATCCAGAACCGTATATTTGGTAACCATTTCATGAGCTTCCGGTATTTTTAATACTGATTTTGCAAAATCAATATAATCACATATCGGTATGTTTTCATGATCTATCCACCCTGTCAAAAATTTCTTATTTAATTCCGTATCTCTTGCTGCAGAAAAATACTTTGTGTCTACAACATTACTTACCACAAACATCTGAACATTAGAAAAGATACCATGGAACTTGCCTTCAGCGATATATTTTTTTATCTGGCGATATCCGTCCATATATGAATGTTCTTTATTCTTTAATTCGATGTGTATCATAGGTATACCATTGATTAACAATGTAACGTCGAACCTTCTATCTCTACTATGGACATCTTCCTCATTTTTGAACGCTTGATATTGATTAATAACTTCATAAACGCTTGTTCCCCCGGCTATGTGTTCATTATTCATAACAACAAGATGTAATGTTTCGTTTCCTCTTTGTACGTGAACATATACTTTTCCATTTTCGCCAACTAACCACTTTGCAGCATCATAAAATGACGCATGAGATAAATCATTTTTTACCTTTGCAAATTCTGATTCACTTAATGGAATATCATTCAATTTTGCTTTATTATTTTGTTCAAGGATATATTTGAAATTTTTCCATAAATCTTCTTCTGTTCGAATATCCGGTCTATATGTCCATTGAGATTCTTCATTACATAATTGTTCTATTAATCTTTTTTCAATCGCTGATTCTAATTCTGCCATAGCCTCTTTATCCTTTCTGTATAAATTTTGTTTAGGTTTAAATCATTTTAAAATTATGTTTCATACGATATAATACGCCTTAATTATAAGTTTTCAATTGCTATGTTCATTTGATCTGTTAAATAATCATCGAAGCAATCATACTCTTCTTTAATATATCCATTATAATCCCATGAAACTACCTTTCCTGTATTACAATCGATACACATAGCCACTCATCGACATTTTCAATAACCACAAAGTTTTCTGGTAATTTATCCTCCCACCATTCCAATGTTTTCTCAACAAAAATCATTCTTCCTGTTAATCCCACACCAAGTATTTCAAGTCCGGCAATAGCACCATGACCAAACTGTTAAATATATTCAAGATATTGAATCGGAAGTTTGACTCCTAATTTTCTCTCAGCATCAGAGATCATTTCATCAGTGACAGGAGCATAATTAAAATCTCCAGTTACCTCAAATTGTTTTATAGTTTTCAAGATATTATCCGTCACTTATTCTTTTCTCCTTACACTGATGAAGGGTGATAAGGTTGTCGAGCCCCTTAAATGCTTTTCCAATTTCCTTCTGTTCATCAATATTTTTAGGTATACAAACATCCACCTTACCGATTTCATCCTTATTAATTTTCATCGGTATAGCAGTTAGTAATGACCTCTCTCTTAATCCTTTTTGGAACGACTTTGACTGTATTGCATTGTTCAAAAAATATGAATCAATTCCGTGCGGCTTCAGTAAAGCCAGACTCACGTAAAACGCCACTTTTTCAGCGGTTTCAACAACATTAGGTGTGCCTATATCCCCGATTCTTGTCATAAGAATATCGCCCTTCTCAGGATATATCTTATAGTCACGTTCAAAGGCTTCTTCCGAGATATATTTTTCTGATTTTAGAGTGGCTATGTTCTCGACTGAAAGAAACATTATGCCTTCATCTTTATACTCGGGAGTTTGGTGAACACCATCATAAACATCGACCACATCCGACAACTTACGCTGTTCCCAAGCACATGTATTAAACTCCAAAATTTATTTCTTCCTCAATTCATAAAATCTGTACCTTGTAATAATTTACTTGCCTTAATTATATAACCATATGCAATAGGATTAACAATTCGTAAATATGAAAAACTTTTCGGTTTTTCAAATTCAATTTTTTGATTGACATATTGGGAAAAATCATTAATTAACTCAATAGCATCCTGACCGGTTAATATTGATGAAACCAAATATAATAGCTTACTCGCATATACACCTGCTATTTCACCACTAAATTTTCCATTAATAATATGATTTCTTATCCTTGAAATTCCATCTTTATAATATATGTATTCTTTTTCACCTAATTGTCCTCGACTTGCAACACATAAGCACCCTTTAATTGTATCTTTCAAAACATCTTCAGGCATAATTGACAAACCTCTGTATCTCAATTCAGCTCTAACTATTTTTTCGTATGAGGCTCGAACCTCATCATAATTCGACATTACATCAAATAAAGAACCGCAATCGAATAATTGTTTAACAATTTCCAACTCTTTTGATACACCAAATGGAATGCCTGTTGTATGAGGTGCAAATGCAGTTAATTTATCTCCTAAAATTCCGTTCACATTTGGCATGGTAACATATAAATCATCACCTTCTGTTAAGAGTAAATCATTTTTTATTGGTCGCTCCACTGTTGAAATATAATGTATATTTTCAAAAAGAACATCCAATAAAATCGTAACATCCCGATTACTATATGGCGAATGATATTTAAACCGAAAATGTCTTTTCTCAATATTATTTTTACCTAAACGAACTTGTTCTTCCACATCTATAAACGGAAAAATTTCTCCCGCTCCTCTTATATATTTATCGATATCTGTTCCCGGCTCAACTATAATATCAATATCTGTACTTAGTCGCATTGACCGATCTAACAACAGCATTAACGATGTTCCACCTTTAAAGCAAAATGGTAAATCAACTTGCCGGATTGCTTCCAACAACCCAAATGCAAAGATCACCCTCTCTAATAAGGCCGGATCATTTCCTGTCTTTTCGTACAATTCTTGTATGTATTCTCTTGTATACATTGTCTTTGAGAGCATTTATTCCATATCTCCTAAAAAATTCATTATCTGATTTGTTCGTCCTCTTCTACCTGCATATCTTTTTATTTTATGTTTATCAATCTGATAACTTTTCATTACATTGTAAAATATGAATGGGATTTCAGCCGAACTAAAGGTTGCTGATATACTCTTATCCGCAATAATATCAACTAATATTTTTTCAATTGTTATTTCGTAAGGTTTGTCCACAGATAAAGGTGCCTGACTAATTAAATCAAGTATAACAATACAGTCTTTAGTCCAATATCTATCAAAATCTCTATTATTTGGCTTATACAATATCCTCTCTGTATATTTATCTTGCAGAATATCGAAAACATATGAACTCATATCTTTTTCAACTTGAATATATACTGTATTTTGTGCAATCTGATGATTCAAAAATTCATTAAGCAAAACACTTTCAAAAACGACAAAATTCAAGCCCAAAAAATTATTCTTTAAAAAATCGATTAAATTATTTGTTTTTTTAGAATAGAAAGGTTTATATACAGGTAATACTTTTGGTTTCGCAATTATATAAGTATCGTAACCAATTTTAAAAAGTTTGTTTTCTTTTAACAAATTATATAATGTCCATCGAAATGTGCTATCACTTAAATCTTCTTTTTCACTCAAAAAAATTTGAAAAAGATCTTTTCGACAGTATGAATCTATATTGGAAAGTTTTGACATTGCATTATTTATCCACATTTTTGGTACCTCACTATAGCGTTTTGTCAATTTTTTAAAAAATTGACGATACACTAACAATATCATATTCCAATATTTTCTTCAAGCGTTTTGTCAATTTTTTGTTTTTTTGACAAAGCGCTATAAAGAATTCACATTGTTTCATAATTTATATTTTATAAAATACTATACAAACATATTTTTTAACATATATTTTTTAAATTCCTTTAACCTATCTGCCTTACGCTGATGAAGGGTGATAAGGTTGTCGATTTCATCCAAAGTCGCTGCAATTTTCTTCTGTTCCGGTAAAGATGGCATAAGCATTTTACATTCGCAAAGTTTATCGTAATAGAAGTATAACCGCACGCTCCCTTCTTGAAGTCGCTCAATCCACTTAGGAAAGATATCCGACTTAAACCAATGCCAGAGGAATCTATCATCAACATAATCGGCTGTCTGAAACACCTCATAAAGCGAGCTAACAATAACATTTTCAGTACCTTCATAGTATCCGATGGATCCTACATTTATTCTCGCAGGATTATATGCAAACGAGTTAGGCATAACAATATTGTAGGTTTTTCTATCAACATCTTTCATATATCCAAACTCATCATGCGCCTCATTTTGGCGAATAAAACCTCTGTCATTAGTAACGGCATATGGTTCCAAATCAAGATTCTGAGAGTTCCTTTTTCCGGCATTCCAAGTGAAGTCAGAGAACTTACGCTGTTCCCAAGCGTCAGTAAATCCTTCAAATCGAATTTCTGGAAATTGTTCACCATTTTTTGGAAACATTTTTTGCAACATATATTTTTTTAATTTTTTTGTCTCATCACACTTACGCTGATGAAGGGTGATAAGGTTATCGAGGTTGGTAATAAAACTACCAATTCTTCTTTGCTCATCCATTAAAACTGGCAGAGAAATCTCTAAATTTGAAAGGTCATTTGAATTTATTGCAGGATAACTTGTTCCTGTGCAATTATCCAAAACCACCTTCACAAAACTATCTGTCTGCAGAAAACTCATAAGAAATTTTGCATCTATCTTAGGTCTCATCTGCGCATAGCCAGTAGAAAAAACATAGTTGTTATCAGGCTTTTCAAACAAATAGTTGTTTCTCTGATATGGTCTCACAGTCTGAAAAAATACATCTCCCTTCTGTGCTAATCTTTGTGCCCTTGATGGTGCTGTATCCTTTGTCTCCGTTCTGTGGGATATCATTTCTGTTCCGACAACGGATTCTAAGTCAACATACTCAAAGACCTCTGGTAGCTCAGATTTTGGATTGAAATCCGCAACTTCATATAACTTACGCTGTTCCCAAGCATCAGTAAATCCTTTAAATCTAATTTTAGGTGTATTTGCCATAATTACACCTCCTCAAAAATCTTAATAAATTCCTGCATTTCTTCTTTTGTAGTTTCATCATTAAATGTTAATTCACCTAGCATTTTAAGCAATTCATTATTGGCATTTTTTATAGCAATATTAGTATCTTTTATATTATTTGTTAATTCTTTTAAATCAATTTCTTCCTCTTCTTCACTGGTATCCACATATCTTGGAATATTCAAATTAAAATCATTAGCTTTTATATCTTCAAAAGAAGCAAGATACGAAACCTTATCCTCGGTCTTTCTGTTGTTATATATTTCGAGCACTCTATCAATGTGCTCCTCTTTCATAACATTCTGCTTCTTTTCTTTTTCATATAGATTTGACGCATCAATAAATAAAACATCTCTACCTTCTCTATGTTTCTTTAATACAATAATACAAGTCGGAATGGATGTATTATAAAACATATTTGACGGCAAACCTATAACGGCATATATAGAACCATTTTGTAAAAGAGTTTCTCTAATAGAGCCTTCCGATGCACCTCTAAACAATACTCCATGAGGTAATACGATAGCCATTGTACCGGTTTGTTTCAAATGATAAAAACCATGCAGTAAAAACGCATAATCAGCCTTCGACTTTGGAGCCAACTTTCCACCATAATCCATAAATCTTTCATCTTGTTTAAAGCCTTCTGCCGCTGACCAATTTGCTGAATACGGTGGATTCATTGTTACTGCGTCAAACTCGGTTTCTTCATCTGTCGGCCAATCAGCATCAAGTGTATCACCATTTCTTAAATGCTGATTTTCCGGTAAAACACCATGCAAAAACATATTCATTCTTGCCAGATTATACGTAGATGGCATAAGCTCTTGACCATAATATTTTATGTAGTCCGGCTCTTTAGAATAATTTCTGCAGCTTAACATCAACGAACCTGAACCCATACACGGATCATATACTTGCAATCCTTTCTTATCTTCCTGTCCGGTCATTGCAATTCTACATAGTATCTGTGCAGGTCCATGCGGAGTATAAAATTCGCCTGCCTTTTTCCCTGTTTCAGAAGCAAACTGACCTATCAGGTACTCATACGCATTTCCAAGCACATCACCTTCGGCGTGAATCAAATCTGCACCGTCTAAAACTTTAATTACCTCTGCTATTGTTGCGCTTTGCTTTTGATCACCTGTTCCGAGTCTGTTTGAATACAAATCAACATCTGCAAACAATCCATTAAATAACTCATCTGATTCTTGTATTCTATTAAACGCTGCTTGCAATTTTTCTCTGTTAAAAGCATTATTTTTTGCATCATTTAAAATGCTTACATATGTCATTTCAGGCTCAAGCGTATAGTGCATAGAATCCTTCATTTCCTCAAGCAATGCCTCTGCATCTTCTGTTTGCATTGCCTCCTCATATGCTGCCTGTGCATCTTCTATTTTTTCAAGCTTATCATCGATTAACAAATCATACGCCTTTGCCAAATAAGAATCTGACAAGTATTTATAGAAAACTAATCCCAATAAATATGTCTTATACTCATTTGCATCCATCTTGCCACGCAGAACATCTGCTCCACTCCATAATACCTGTAATAAATCTTTTCCTTCTGTCATGTTTTTCACCTCTTATGTTTTCTTTTTTATCAGTTATTCGAATTTTTTGAATAACTCATTTTTTTAATATTATTATAAAAGTATCAGCACCTTGTGCAAAATTTGCACAAACTGAATTTTTATCTGAGTTATAATGTATAATTATTTTTATAAACTTTACTCTCCAACATATTCTCTTCGACCATCCGGATATTCAAGGTATGCTCGCCTCGTTTCATCATCGTATCTTGCAACCGGCAAACCTTTTATTCTTCTAATTTCATCATCTATCCTTATGGATTCCTTAAACCTTTCAGTTAATTCATCATCAGAAATTCCGCATGTCGAATCTAATTCATTTAATATTGCCATATATTATCCTTTCAACATCTAAAAACGATGCTATAATCAATAAGAAATCAATTTACTCGTTTTTCTATATTCACTTACTTACATAATCTAAATAAACTACATAATTTATATATAGATCAATCATTCAAACGTGATATAACTATCACAATAAGGGCATTTATCTGTTTCACCCTTTTTTCCTGATAAACTTGCGCCACATGATTCGCATTTTTTTGAAATCATTTTATTTTTCCCCAAAGATTCTTTAAAAACATTCAAAGTTGATTTTATCGTTCCAGCTATTGCTTCAGTACCAGGTAAAGCCTTTCTACTATCAACATTTAAATTTACATCTAGTAAAATTTTATTTATATTATTTACAATTTCCTTACCCTTTGATCGTGAGTAAATATAATAAGCAAATTGTTCATTTTTAAAATAAATGAGCAATTTTCCATTTTCTAACTTTGCCTGCGCTCTTCCCTCATATATTTTTATATCATTAATATTTCTCTTTGTAATCTGCTTAATTTTTCCAAATATATTCTTTGAAGCCCAAATTATATTTTTATTTGTTAATACTAAATTTCCACGTTCTCTACTATCAGATTGAATATCTTCACACTCAACAATTACAACCTCATCTGAATCCAAATTATAATCAACCATTCTAATCACCATTCTCTTTCTTATATAATTTTTCTTATCTTGCATTTTCACTTTAATATGATATTCTAATAACAAGAACAGCTACCTAATTACGTTTCGGACGTATCCTGAAGGCTATTGCATTTATCAGGGATTAACGCTGTTCTTTTTTTCATTACTCATACCTCTCCAAATTCTCCCTCATAAGTTCCTTCGCTCTCTCCCTCACGCTCTTCGGTCCTTCTATCACGATCTTTCCACCGAGTGCAATCACCCAGCCTATAAACTGGTCGCTTACAACTACGTCCACCTTCACGCGGAATTTTTCCTTGCCTGCCTTTTGGAGCTTGGTTTCCTTGCCAAATTGGTCGATGATGACATTTGCCATTTCATTTTGACAAAGGAGAGTTACCCGTTCTTCGGTTCCTCCTACCATACGAAAATGTTTTTTTGTATATGAGTCGATGCCCTTTTCCTTAAACTCTTTGGCGCCTAAACGCTTTTCCAAAAGCTCCTCTGTGTTCATCATTTTGTCAACGCGGTAATGTCGGATTTCGTCTATATTGGTATCATAGCCGACCATATAGTAGTTTTCTGAATCCCAACAGAGTGCCCACGGGCTTACGTCGTAGAACTCCCCTTCGTGGTGAAATTCCATCTCGCCTTTCATATTCCAACTGTAGTAGCGGAATTTGATGCGATGATTGTTTGCTATGGCGTATTGGATGGCGTCGACCGTGTAGAAGATACTTTCATTCATATTTTTAACCCGGTCGGAAACGATAACTTCTCTGTTAAGAAGCTTCGCCTCGTGAATGCTTACCATTTTTTCTAATTTTTTAATTAATTGTTTGGATTTTCTGATAGTTATGAATTTGGACGATGCTATCGCATCTATTATTAAACGAAGTTCTGCCGGCTCAAATTCTCTCTTGCCGTAGTGGTAAAAGGTTTTATATCCTTCTTGGTTTTTTATTATCTCTATGCCGTACTCATTTAGCGCAGCTATGTCGGCATAGAGTGTTTTTCGATTGGCCTCTATGTCATACTTTGCAAGCTCCTCCTGAATCTGAGGGAGAGTAAAGCCATGCTCGTCATCTGTTTTTTCCTGCAATATCTTAGCCAGATAGAGCAGTTTTAGCTTTTGATTTTTGTATTTCATCGTAATCCCCTTATATTTCCCATACATTGAAAATGTTTATACCCTGCAAGTATATCTCGCAAGCACGCATCTTCGACGCTTGCCTGTTTCGCAGATGGCTTAATCGATAACCCGCCGCGAAAACTTATCTTCGATATCGCGCTTTTCGGCAAATGCTAATGTAAACATAGCACTTGCCTCAAAAAAACGAATAGATGCCTGCCTCGCAGCCAATTAATTTTCGCTTAATTTTCGCTTATACTCTTTATTATAGCATAGACATCCGGGAAATAAAAGGGACTTTTATAGAATTAGAACGCATATCTTTTATGGAATTAGAGCATATCTCCTATTATCGCTCCGTACAAATGCTGCCACGCATCAATTTCCTGTTATAAGTTTTAAAAGCTCTGTATTATCATACACTCCGTCAGCCTGATATATATAAATTCTGTCTATATCCGCGCTTCTATCTGCAAATGCCGGGAACAAAAAACCGAATTCCGATTTCCCCGGCTCATACTCACCCTCAAGCGGTGCTATTGCGCATATGATAAAATCATATACTTCTTCCGAGCCCTCAAGCCACGTTTTGTCCTTTGCCTTTACCGGCACATCATACGAGCCGTAAAATAAAAAGATACCATACTCATCTGATGCCCTGTAGTTTTCTCCTATAATCTCATACAGTGTATCAAGCATAGCATCATCTTTAAGTCCATTATCCTTTAGTGTCACAAGAAGTGGCCACAGACTTTTCTTTCTGTTATCACCAAATTTATATTCCCTTAGATTTTCATTTGTCTCTGAAAATATAACTGCCTTAGCCATATCAAGCTTTTGTTTTGTCTCTGCTGCCCCCAGCTTACCAAAATGGATATTGAAGGTATCCATATCTAAATCTTTATCGACATACGCTCCGGCAACTCGAAAAAAGCAGTTCCTCGATGGTGTCATACGTCGAGTAAGTTCTAACATATCGTTTCGGTCGATCATTTTAATTTCCCCTCTACTTCAGCTTCTCCTTATAAATTCCATAAGCAGTAGTCCATGACTTATACTCACTGTCACCTCTGTGGTCAGTAAGCAATCCCGTCTTTTCCATATACTCACCAAGATACGCCGAAACCTTGACCGCCCCCCAGTAATTAAGGTGATTGCCTTTATCCTTGGTTTCAGTTGCCCAGTCGATATCAAGGTCATTGTCTATATTAAAATCTATAAATTCCAGACCTTTCGAATCCGCCAGAAGTTTTACCATACTGTACTTGGTAAAGCTCCAGCTTTTTTGACTTGGCACAGCCAAAAGAACAAGCTCGATATCATTTTCTTCACATAGCTTTATCATATTATCAAAGTACTCTATATTTTCAGGAAGGATTGATACCTCAAGCTCATCATTGTCATGCATATAATTAAGCTTATCCTTCTTGGACGGCTTTATACCGGTTATATAGATATAGCCCTTGTCAACATTGAGCCAACTGTTTTTATCCTTGGTAAAATATTTTTTCCAGTTGCTGTGATATTTTATAATCGGGATGTAGTTTCCGATTCTGTATGCCACCTTTTTGTAGAGCGGCAGCTTCTCAGGATCCCTGAAAAGTATATTTGCTTCGATAAATACCAGCTTTGGATGTTGACTTTCGATGGCAGCCTCGAGATAATCATAAGCATAAGGCATTATCTGCGCCGGCTGTGCGCAATCATATGAAGTATAACCATAACTGTTCCAGATTTCCATAGGTGAAATCGATGAATAAACCAGACTGTCACCCAGAAAAATCGCATCAATCGAATTGTCCTTTTCGGCAACTATCTCGTAAGCTGATGTCTTGTAGATACCATATTTTTTCACCTTGTCAAATGGAAGTAAAATTATGGATATGCCTTCTACCAGTATACAGAAGAGCAATAGAAATATTATACTTTTTATCGCATTTTTAACACATTTTCTCATACCATTACTCCTGTTTTTAATCTATAATCGCCTAAACTAAAACAGTACATCTCACATACCCTGTTTAAAAAACACATACATGAAATCATGCGTATTCTCTCATGTTTGGTATATCTCACGTATCCGTTTTAAAAATCCGCATATATAGGGTCGACCGGCACATAACCCTGACCATATGCTCCAAATATCAGTATCAAAAGTATCAAAGCGTAATATATAAGCCACCTTGTAACGAGCTTCTTTTTGCTTATGTTTTCTCTTACATCGATACCCTTCTCGCGCAGTATACCCATTATAAATATTCCGATTAGTCCAAACACTAAAACTACGTAGTCGCGTGCATCCATTCCGAGTTCAAATAACTCGCCTACTCTAAATGAAAATGCATTAAACATCCTCTTAAGCATAGCAAATGCAACTGCAAGCGACGGTGCCCTGAAAAAGAGCTCACCTATAAATACAAGTATCGACATCTTAACCGACTGAAATATACGATATCCCTTTTTCTTCCTGTCTATCCCCATCTTTTCGCACGCTTTTGCAACCGATGGTTCCCATATATTGCCCATAAGTATCATAAAGAAATGATAAAGTCCAAAGAATATATAGTGCCAGCCCGCTCCGTGCCATAAACCGTTAAGCAACCATACGGCAAGTAAAGCAACCGAACCGCTGACAAGTGGACCATAGTGATTTCCGAGTTTTTTCTTTGCCTTGCCGGTAAGATTTTTCATAGTCTTTGAAAGTGATACAGGATAAAATATGTAATCCTTAAACCATAGACCGAGGCTTATATGCCATCTCGTCCAGAATTCCGATACATTTTTTGCAAAAAACGGCTGTCTGAAATTTTCCGGAACCTTTACTCCAAACATTTCACCAATTCCGATTACTATATCTATTGTACCTGAAAATTCCATATAAAGCATAATTGTATATGCCACTATTGAGATAAATATGCTGATTCCATTGTAGCTGTTGAAATCTTCAAACACTTCTTTTACGATGATATTTAATCTGTCGGCGATTATGAGCTTCTTCGCAAAACCATATAGAATCTTTTGATATCCAAAAGTGAAGCTTTCGAAAGTCACTTTTTTACCTTCATATAACGCTTCTGCCGTATCCTGATATCTTGCAATCGGACCTTCTAAAAGCTGAGGGAAAAATGCAACATATAAAGCAAGTCTGATTATATTTTTATCAGCTTCTATCTTGCCGTAGTATATGTCAAGGACATAGGAAAGTGCCTCTAACGTATAAAATGAGATACCTATCGGTGCAAGATGTTTCACTATGGTTATACTTCTCCCAACCTTAAAGTATTCAAGTAAAAGATTGACATTTACCGCAAAGAAATTAAAGTACTTGAACATAAATAAAAATGCCACATTAAATATAATGCACATAACAAGTACAAATTTCTTTTTCTTTTTATAACTTTCCTTAACAGCTTTTTTCTCATCCTTTTCAACTGTTTTAAGAACTTCTTTTTTCTTTTTTTCAATGGCCTGCATGCCAAGTCCCGACAGATATATCGATATGATCGAAAGAATAATATATAATATAAGCCATCTGCTTACGAACGCAAAGAAAAGAAGACTGATTGCAAGTAAAACCGCTGCCCTCAGCTTCTTTGGAAACAAATTATATACAATAACAACAAACGGTATGAACACAAAGGCAAATACCGGACTAAAAAACGACATAAGAATCCCCGCTTTCTTTTTCTTAAGTACACCCCTATTGCACCATTATCAAACAAATGCTCTTGCTGTCAGTTTTTCGAAAACAGCTTAGATGTCTGTCATCATAAGCCTGATAAGATGTCCATATTTTTTAGAATTAATCTTCTTCCTGAAGTCTTTCGATCAACTCCCAGATTTTAGCTGCTGAATTGAAGTTTGCCGGTATAATTTCAACTGTAGGTATCTCTACATCAAACGCATCTTCAATCTCTGAAATAAGTGAAAGTATTGTAAGTGAATCAAGATATCTTCCATCTACAAGATCGTCAACATTCTCATAATCAACTCCCGGCTGTAAATCCTCTAAAATTTCAATTAATTCTTCCATTTTTTTCTCTCCTTTTAATAATTATGATACAGGTGTCCAAAGTATCTTTTGGCACCATATGACATTATATATCATGCCATTTTAGTAACGTGGCATATTGATATCACTTGTTTTGATTACCTCTCTTACCACTCTTAAGTTTCCCTCCCCGTCAGCCAAAGCAATCTGCGGAAGGTCACGGCTTAAGAAAAGTGATATCCCCTCAGTCGAAGAGTATGCTCCGACATTTTCAAATACAAAAACATCGCCCAAATTAAGCTTTTTCGATGTTATGTTTTTTACAAGTATATCATTTACAGTACAGAGCGAACCATGCAGATTGTAAGTAATTGCGTCTGATTCCGCATCTACACCTTCTTTATCGCCGGCTTCACTGCTCATACCGACTATCTGATAATGAGGTATCCTCATACCAAGTGTACCGCCATAATATACCAAATGATTTATGCCTCCGTCAAGTATAACAAAATTTCCGTTTTTATTGGACTTTAAATCGACCACACTTGTAAAGTATTTTCCGGCATTTGCGACAAGGCTTCTGCCGACCTCAAGTGAAAGCTCAACACCCTTTTCCTTTATCCTGTCAAGCGCAAGCTTTACTTCATCAAGAAACGCTTCTTCGTCAAATTCCTCACCCTGATAGTAAAATATCGGAAGTCCCGGTCCATACTCTATCTGCTTTACAGTAAATCCAAGTTCCTCCTGAAGCTCGTCTATAAGACTTATAAGCTTATCAGCCTCTTTATTTATCTTTTTTATCGAATGTTTCTGTGTTCCGGAAAAATACTCGATACCTGTGATTGTGATTATATTATCATCATTATTTTGGATTATATACTTTAAATCATCCGGATTTACACCAAACTGGTTTCCCGACGTAAGCCTTATAAGTGCATTTATCTTTCTTCCATACTGCTTTGCCACATCGGTAAGGAGCTTCCACTGATTGACGGACTCTATCGTATACTTTCCTATATCCTCGCAATTTGCCATCATATCTTCGATAGACGGTCTGTCCTTATGCACTCCGGAGATAACCATTTTTCCGCGATTTATATTTAGTGAGTTGCATATATCAAACTCACCCTTTGAGCATATTTCATAACCGTCAATCTCCTCTTCTATCTCCCTGACGATAAATGAATTGGCTTTGACAGCATAAAGAATCGCAGCCCCAAGCTTATCTCTCAGATATTTAATTCTTTCGATTATCGCTTCGACATCATATACATATGTCGGAGTGCCGATTTCTCTTATAACCTTTTTATTATCTATCATTTCTTTTTCCTGTCCTCCATAAGCTTCTTCCTGTCTATCTTACCGTTTTTCGTCATCGGAAATTCATCTCTTTGTATCAGATAAGTCGGTATCATGAAAACCGGCATCGTCTCATGAAGCTTGATATTAAGTTCTTTTTTATCCATATCACCTATATAAAAACCATAAAGCTTGGACTTTTCCTCATCAAATATCGTACAACTTCTGACCACGCCGTCTACGTCCATAATCGCCTTATCAACCTCTTCAAGCTCGATTCGGTGTCCCTGGTATTTGACCTGAAAATCCTTTCTGCCGTTAAATATAAGCTCACCTGCTTCGTTATAAAATCCCAGGTCTCCTGTCTTATATATACGCTCCTTATATGCGACAACATTCGGATTATTTATAAATGCTTTTTTTGTCTGCTCCTCATTATTATAATAACCTATACCGACCGAATTACCCGCTATGCAGATTTCCCCCGGTTTTCCAACCTCATTTACCGGCTTTCCTTCTTCGTCCAAAAGATATATTCTTTCATTTGGAAATGCCTTTCCAATCGGTATCTTTCCGTCGTAATCCCTGTCTCTTTCTATCACATGATAGGTACAGTTACATGTGATTTCCGTCGGTCCGTACAAATTTACAAATGTCGCATCCGGCAGATGTTCCATCCACTGCTTTAAGTGCTTCATCGGCATAACCTCACCGCTGAAAAGTATCTTTTCAACAGTATCCGGACACTTATAGTCAAGACCATGGAAGGTAGTTACCAGACAAAGTGCCGATACAGCCCATGTCATAGTAGTGATTTTATGGTCACATATATAATCAAGCAATGCTGCCGGGCTTGAAAAATATTTCTTAGGTATTATAACAAGTGTTGCACCCATTTTCATAGAGGAAAATATATCCTTGACCGAAACGTCAAAATCAAACGGTGCCTGATTGGCGATTATATCTTCATTTTTAAATTTAAAAATCTCTGTAAATATATCAATAAATTCTATAACCGAACGATGCGCTATGGCTACACCCTTTGGAACTCCCGTCGAACCCGAAGTAAAGTTGACGTAGAGCGGATCGGTATCTATATGCATGACGTATGCCTTGTCAAGTATATCTTCATCTATATCAGCCTCGATAAGCTCTTTTACATTATATATTTCAAGTCCTTTAAAAAGCTCTTTCGCAAGCTCCATATGTTCATCATCGGTTATAACGACTCGTGCTTTTAAAGTTTCCTTTATCGAGCTGATTCGATTTGAAGGGAACTCAGGATTCACAAGCGAATAAAAGCAGCCCGCATAAACTGCTCCAAAAAACGCCGTAAGCGTGTCTATACCCTTGTCCATAAACATTATAACGGGTTCATTAAAGAAATTACGAGAACCTAAAAAAGAACCTGCTCTCTTACATCTTTCATTAAATTCCATATAAGTTATGCTCTTATCTTCCTCGATAATCGCTATTTTATCCGCATATTTTTCTGTCGAATCCTTCAGATAATCAATTACATTATACATATCTTCTTATGCTCTCCTGACTACTTTAAAACTATAAATTATTTATATACGATTAACAGCCCATATATAGTTATTATTTCAATATAACTTCCTTAAGCTGAACCTTCTTACTGCCATGATATATAAGGTAAAGCGCATGCGTGCCGTCCGGTATATCCGCCTCACTTTCAAAAAGCTTCCACGAAAAACCATCTTCGTCCTCCTGTGATATATCCTGCATATGTATCTTACCAAGTATATCACCATCAGGCTCAATCTTTATATCAAAATAACATTCTTTATTATCATCTTCTTTATCAATATTTTTCTTTAAAGTATTTTCTTTATCTTTATATACATACTCGCCACTGCCCATAAGCTTGCTTTCAAGCATCACAAGCTCATCACCTATATCACCTGTGCCTCGCTCATCGATTCTTATCGGGCCATCATATACTACTTTATTTTCGTCATTTTCAAATCTTGCCAAAAGACCTACACTCTTTAATGTCTTAAAGTCAAAATACTTATATCCTATCAATGTTTTATCTTCTATCTCTCCGATAAACCTGTCCTCACCCAAATTGGTAACATTTGGAAACGGTATCGGATATATACAGTTTGAGCCATGCGGCATATGTCCGTTAGTAAGGTTGCAGGCTATAACCGCCGGATAACTGCCGCTTCCCTTAAGCGGTCCGTCATTTAAACCACAGCTTGTAATCTCTACCTGCTCTATGCTGCCGTCATCCTCGATATAAATCTTTTCCGCACACGCCTGACGGCTGTAGTCCGACTTATGCGTAAGCCTGTGGAAAAATACATACCACTGATTATTTATCTTGATTATGCTTCCGTGCGTTGTTCCGGTCATATTGAGCTTATCGGCCTCACTCCTGCCGTTTAAACCGACATCACCATTGGAAACTATCGTTCCGCCATATGTAAAATCTCTGTCAGGATAATCGCTTACTGCATAACAAAGCTCATGATTTAGCCATGATGAATATATAAAATAATATTTATCATCAACCTTTCGCATCGAGGATGCCTCAAAAAAAGGATGCTCCTCAAAACTTGTTCCTTTAACCTTATAAGGTATGATATGCTTTGGTTCTTCTTTAACGGTAAGCATATCGTCCTCCAAAACGACCATTATCGCTCCGTTTATACTGTCCGGATATGAAAGAATCTCCTCTTTCGTTCTTCCAAACATCTCCACTTCTTCTTCCAGTCTGCCATTTGTCAGAAAATCCTCTTCCTCTTCATAGCCATACTGTGTTCCGTAGTAAATTCTTATAACTCCGTCATCATTTAAAGCTGCCGGATCAAAGCATACATACTTTTTCATAACTGAACCGTCAGCATATTTTATATTTCCAAGATACGAAAACGGGCCTGCCGGAGAATCACTCACTGCAACACTTATCGGATTGTGATATCCTCCCTGACCGTAATCACCGCCCATACAGTAATACAGATAATACTTTCCGTCATTACCCTTTACCACATCCGGTGCGTACATATATTTCAATTCGGGATATATAGGGTCCTGACTTGCCTTATAGGAAACGCCTTCGTATCTCCAGTCCGAGAGGTCAGATACAGGTGCCGAATAAACTACATAGTCCTGCATACAAAATGTATAACCTCCCTCTTTATCATGAGAGCCATACAGATAAACCCTGTCTCCAAAGATATGAGGTTCTCCGTCAGGAATGTATTCATTTAAAGGTAGAAATGGGTTGTATACCTGTTTTTTTTGCATCCTATTTAATCCCCTTTCGATCCGGCATAAAAAGACTGTGACAAGGTCTTTCCCTGTCGCAGTCCCTGTCATACGATTTATTTTACCACAAGCTTTCCTGCCCAGTCAATCGCATCGTCTATATGTGGTCGGAAGTTTTCCTCTCCAACCAGTTTTATAAAGCCGTCTTTTTCCATGGTATGTCTTGGTTGTTCATTTACATGAGAAAATACAAGCGATATGCCATGCTTCTTGCAGCGCTCGTAAAACTGTTCAAGTGAATGCATCGCTGTAGCGTCAACCGCGGGTACACCTCTCATCCTCAGAATTATTACCTTTGTATCTTCGTTAAAATCAATAGCCGCTATCTGCTCGGCATCACCGAAAAACATAGGTCCTGATATTTCAAATACTCTTACATTTTCAGGAAGCGGCTTAAGATTCATGCCGTCAGGGTCTTCCTCCGGATCATATGAAACCCAGCCTGTTATGCCGGATTCCTCGCTCATCCTCTTCATGAAAAGGATAATTGCAAGTCCCATACCTATCTCTATCGCAACAACAAGGTCAAATACTATAGTAAGCACAAATGTCACCACAAGGACGATTATGTCGCTCTTTGGTGCAGTTTTACAAAGATGTACAAAGGTTCTCCACTGACACATATTATAAGCTACCATAAATAGTATAGCTGCTATGGTCGGCATAGGTATAAGCGCCGCATAAGGCATAAGTATAACCAAAACAAGCACAAGTACTATCGAATGAACCATACCGGCAACCGGTGTACGTCCACCATTTTTTATATTGGCTGCTGTTCTTGCTATAGCTCCTGTTGCCGGGATTCCGCCAAATAAAACCGAACCTATATTGCCAAGTCCCTGAGCTATAAGCTCCATATTGGAACGGTGGTGCGAGTTAATCATACTGTCTGCAACCACACAGGATAAAAGTGACTCAATTGCCGCAAGTACTGCTATTGTAAATCCGTCGGACATAGCGGCACTCAGTCCCGCCATGGTAAAGTGTGGCGCATGAAACGTAGGAAGGTGATTGCTTATGGTATATAAATCTCCTATCGTATTGACCTTCATACCTGAATATTTAACCACTATAATCCCCACTATAACCGCAACGAGTGAGCCCGGTATCTTTTCGCTTATCCAAGGCCACACGATAAGTATAAGCAGACTTATCGCACCTATGAGAAGAGCTTCTTTATTAAATGTATTGAAATTATGTATAAATGCCTTTATCTTATCTACAGTTTCTATAGTCTGTGTTCCCTTTGGATATGTAAGTCCAAAGAAATCCTTAAGCTGTCCTATAAGAATAGTTACTGCTATACCGGCAGTAAATCCGGTTGTAATAGTGTATGGTATAAACTTTATAAGTCCTCCGAGCCTGAGCACACCCATAAATATAAGTATCACTCCGGCCACTATCGTCGCCAGAATCATGCCATCCATACCGTTTTTAGCAATTATACCTGCAACTATCGTAGCAAAAGCCGCCGTCGGTCCTGCTATCTGAACCCTGCTCCCGCCAAAAAACGAGATTATAAAACCTGCAACTATCGCCGTATATATACCCTCCTCAGGTCCTACGCCCGATGCAAGTGCAAGTGCTATCGAAAGCGGAAGCGCGATAATCGCAACTATTATTCCCGACACAAAATCTGTCACAAACTGTTTACCGCTATAGTGTTTCATGGTACTAAACAACATTGGCTTAATTTTATCTTTACTGCCCATTTTTTTATTTATCCTTTTCTTTTTCAATTATTTTTGCATTTTTTGGTAAAACGCCAAATCACACTATACTTTAACCTTTATTTAATGTCAATCTTTTCTTGCTTTTCCTTGACTTTTCACTGCTTTGTTGCTATATTCAAAATATATCGGTTGTGATAATAAAGAAATTTAAAATATATTTTCGGAGTTTTGTAATGTCAGCTTTTATTTACTTGCTATCTGTAGTTTGTCTATGGGTAGCAATATTTCTAATAAAAAAGAGTGAATCCAAGGTTAGTGCTGCTGTCTGGTTTATATGCAGTGCATTTTTTGTTATCTGTGATCAGGCATTTTTTGCAGGTATTTTCAATATCTTTCATATAAGTATCAGTATCGTAAGCATAGGCGTTACCAATCTTTTGTCAGCCGGTTTATGTATTTTCTTTATCAGCCGGCTCGGTATACAAAAATACTATATAAAACCTCTTGAAATAATCGAATTTCTGATCATAGCCGCAGTTATTTATAAGTTCGCGCTTATAAGATTTGGCCATGATTTCCGGATTAATTTTGTTCTCGTGGATGCTTCATCGCACTACGGTATGTCAAAAAATATAGCCCTAAATCATACCCCTGATAACAATATGTTTTTTGCTGCTGTTACTTCCGGGCTTATGATGGAAGTCTACAAAGTATTTACCCACGATATCTTCCATATGTACCGGATGTTTATCGTCTGCGAGATTGTTTATACGTCATTTACTGCATTTTTATTTTGGGCTTTGCTCCGCGAAAAGATTAAGGACAATATCTTTAAGGCCGCAGCCGCCATTATAATGATAGTGATTTACTGGATAGGATATCCTGCCTACTCGACTATATTCGGTTACTCATATTTTGTAATGGGTATAAATATCATCACGCTTTTAATTTTTACCGTAAATGCGTATCTTTCGGATAGATACGATAAAAAAATAATGATAGTATTTATGAATCTTCTGCTTCATGGAATATTTGTATGTTATACGCTTTTTGTTCCTACAACATTTTTCGGTGTCTTTATCGCACTCGCAATTTACATGATCATGCGGGATAAAAAGAAATTTATTAATTTAAAAAATATACTTGAAATGCTTTATGTATTCTTGATTCCGACGATAATGGGTCTTATACAGTCCTTCTCAAACGTGCAGTATCTGGTAGGAAGCGGTGAGGGAATATCTCACGACGGAGGCTGTTATTCGGATTTTTATTCCAATTTCGTACCACTTATCCCATTTGCTATTATCGGCATTTACGTTATATATAGAGAAAAGAAAAAAGATAGCATTATCCCTATATCCATAGTCCAGATTTTATTTATGCTTTTTTTATTCTATCGTGCCATGCAGGGAACCGTATCGGCATACTACTATATGAAAAACAACAGTCTGGTCTGGACCATACTCTGGCTACTTACTGCTTATGCAATTTTGTATATGATTGAAAAATGTAGGGGTGCAGTTATATTTCCCGTTATGTTCCTCGGATTTATATTTATGGGATATATCGGCGATAATTATATACAGTCAAAAAATGACCGTTTTATAAATGTAAGCTCGAGAAATACTTTTAACATTATTTACTTTAATGAAGAATTTATGAAAGCATATCCTCTGCTTGATTCGGATACAATAGCTTTATATGAATTTGTATATGATAATTGTCAGGATAAAAAAGTTATATCGGTCAACACCGAACCGGCAAACGGCTGGTTTAATGTCATGAATTCCAACGGAATCGCCTTTTGTTACGGCGGATATACAGCCTTTGAAGACATGGTTGACAGCGAAGTCGGATATGTATGTATAGCATATACCGAACCTTACAATGAAAGCAAAGAATATTTTGATAAATTTACTGATGTGGTCTACGAAAACCAACGCGGAAAAGTAGTTCGTATCAATCCCGCATCGGTAGCCAATGATTAAATTAATTAAAGAATTGAGGTGCACATATGCGATTATTAATTGTAATTCCTGCATATAACGAGGCAGAGAATATCAAAAGAGTTGTTGATAATCTTATCGAAAATTTTTCTCAATATGATTATATCGTTGTAAATGACGGCTCTAAAGATGATACAGCTGCCATATGCAGAGAAAACAAATACAATCTTCTTGATTTAGCCAACAATCTTGGGCTGACCGGTGCTGTTCAGGCAGGTATGAGATATGCCTACCAAAATAATTACGATGCTGTTTTGCAATTTGACGGAGACGGTCAGCACCGTCCGGAATTTATAAAGGATCTCCTTGAGGACATGGAAAATAAAAATGTCGACATCGTTATCGGATCGAGATTTGTAAGCGCAAAGAAGCCAAGAACATTGAGAATGTTCGGTAACAATCTTATTGCCGGTCTTATAAAGCTTACGACAGGAAAATATATAAACGACCCAACCTCCGGTATGCGCCTTTACGGCAGAAAAGTTATCGAAGAATTTTCCAGAAACATCAACTATGCACCGGAACCTGACACAATATCTTATCTTATAAAAAGCGGCATGAAAGTTGACGAAGTACAGGTAACAATGGATGAACGTATAGCAGGTGAAAGCTATCTCAATTTTGCAAAATCCGCAAAATATATGATATTGCAATGCTTTTCCATAGTTTTTATACAGGCATTCAGACGGAGGGTTAAATAATGTCAGATATTTTAAGAATCTTACTTATAGTTGTTTCAGTTTCAGCAGGTCTATATGCTGTAAGGGAGATTAGAAAATCCCAGATGAAAATAGAAAATGCAATCTTTTGGTTTGTACTTGCCATAGTTTTGACAGTTCTCAGTATATTTCCACAGATTGTTACATTTGTTTCAGAGAAAATCGGTGTTGAATCTCCGGTTAATCTCATTTATCTGATAATGATATTCCTACTCTTTTGGAAGGCATTTTCATTATCTGTCAAAGTTGCGCAGCTTGAACATAAGGTAAATATTCTCACTGCGGAAAATGCAATCAATCACAAAAAAATCCAGGATATAAAGGAACAGAAGAATCAATGATAAACCATACATTTGCCATATGTGCATATAAAGAAAGCAAATATCTCGAAAACTGCATAAAATCAGTTCTTAACCAGAAGCTTAAAAGCAATGTCATAATCGCTACATCGACTGACAATGCTTACATAAGGACTCTGGCTGAAAAATATAATCTTCCCGTCTTTGTTTCAGATAAAGCCTCAGACATATCAAGGGACTGGAATTTTGCCCTTTCCGTATCTGATACAAGATATGTCACCATCGCACATCAGGATGATATCTATGACAGCAATTACAGCAAAAAGGTTATGGACGCCATGGAAAAAGATGAGCATGCACTCATCTGTTGTACCGGTTACTACGAGATACGCGACGGAAAAAGAGTAAAACGAGGTATCAATCTCTATATCAAGCGTATTATGCTTCTTCCGCTTTTGATAAAATCCATGACAGATAAACGTTTTATAAAGCGTATGCCTATTGCATTCGGTAACGGTATATGCTGTCCTTCTGTAACCTACAATAAAGACAATATATCTCTCCCGCTTTTTACCGAGGGCATGAAAAGTAATATAGACTGGGAGGCATGGGAAAAGCTGTCCCGTACCACAGGAAGCTTTATCTACTGTCCCGAACTTCTTATGGGACACCGAATTCACAATGAATCAACCACAACACAGATTATAGAAGATAACAGTCGTGGCGAAGAAGACTATTTTATGTTTAGAAAATTCTGGAAAGAAAAAACGGCAAGACGTCTTACAAAGTTTTACGGTAATTCAGAAAATTCCAATAAACTGTAATGTGGCAGAAGACAGATAACAGACGGCGAACCAACTGTATCTTTATCCGTTACACTTATGATATCCCGGTAATGTAACAGTATTTAAAGGCTTTGGTCCTGTATTTATAACAATTGCCATGGCACTCTTTGCCTTCACGACGCTTTTGGGAAATCTTTTCTATGTAGACAAAGGTCTTGCCTACCTCAACAACAAAAGACTTCCCGGCAAGAAATTTATGACCGTATTTCACCTTATCTGTGCCGCAATCGTGCTTATCGGTGCGATTGCTCCTATGAATATCTGCTGGGATTTAGCCGACATCACCATGGGTGGTATGACACTTATCAATATCCCTGTATGTTTACTGCTTGGAAAAACCGCCTTAGATACACTTCGCGATTATGAAAAGCAGAAAAAAGAGGGCAAAAATCCCGTATTTAAGGCTAAGGATATCGGACTTAATCTGGAGGAGCTTGATTATTGGAAGTAAACGAATTGCGCAAGAAAGGCACTTGATCACAACAAACAAAAAAAGTGTCCGGTAAAAAATAAGCAGGTATACAGGAGCATTTAACCCGATTTGCGTTAAATCAACAACGAAAATTCGCAATAGGTGCGTTAAAAAAATCGAACTGTTTGAGCGCAGCGAGTTTTCGTTTTTTAGCACCTATAAAGAATTTGAGTGCATTGATTTAGCAAATTGATGGTTAGTTCCTGTGTACCTGCTTATTTTTTCGGACACATAGTTGATTATATATGACCAAGTGCCTGTCCCTGAGTCATATTTTACTCTGTTTTTGCTTCTTTTTTATCACTCATAACTTTAATAACTACAAGTACCAGTGTCATGAGCACAATCCCCACAGGAAGTGATATCCATGCACTCTTGGTAAGTCCGGCAACTATATATGTTACAAAAGAAACCGCCGCAACAGTAAATGCATATGGAAGCTGTGTTGAAACGTGGTTTATATGCTCACATTCCGCACCTGCCGATGACATAATCGTCGTATCGGATATAGGTGAACAGTGGTCTCCACATACCGCACCTGCCATACATGCCGATATGGCTATGATCATCATCGTATAGTCAGTATTTTGGAAACAGTTGACTACTATAGGTATGAGGATGCCAAATGTTCCCCAGGAGGTTCCTGTTGCAAATGAAAGTCCTATCGCAATAAGGAATATTATACATGGTAAAAATGCCTGCAAGCCCGCTGCCGAATCACTTACAAGCGCTGCTACATACTCCGCCGCACCGAGGTTATCAGTCATAGCTTTGAGCGACCACGCAAATGTAAGGATTAAGATAGCGGGTACCATCTGCTTAAATCCGTCCGGAAGACATTTCATACTATCTTCAAAGCTTATAACTCCACGTATAAGATAAAAGATAATTGTTATAACCAACGCAACCGATGAACCAAGTACAAGTCCTACCGATGCGTCACTGTCTGCAAATGCATCTATAAAGCTTGCTCCGTCAAAAAATCCACCGGTATAAATCATTCCGATTGTGCAACAGAAGATAAGAAGTATAATCGGTATAAGCATATCTATAACTTTACCGTTGTGATTGACCTTGAGCTCTGTATCCTCTTTTCCGACAAAGTTCTTCTTAGCCCAGTAGTCATCTTCAAGCGCCTGCTTTTCATACTTCTTCATAGGTCCGTAGGAAATTTTCATGGAAACCAAAAGCACCATCATCAAAAGAGTTAAAAGTGCATAGAAGTTATATGGAATTGCCTTAAGGAATAAACTCATTCCATTCTCTCCTTCTACAAATCCCGAAACTGCTGCCGCCCATGAGGATATAGGTGCGATTATACATACAGGAGCCGCCGTAGCATCGATAAGATATGAAAGTTTCTCGCGACTTATCTTTTCCTTATCTGTAACCGGTCTCATAACCGAACCTACAGTAAGGCAGTTGAAATAATCATCGATAAATATCAAAACGCCAAGCAAAATGGTCGCAAGCTGAGCACCAACTCTTGTCTTTATATGTGTGCTTGCCCAACGTCCAAACGCAAGCGAACCGCCGGTTTTATTCATAAGCTGAACCATCATTCCAAGGATTACAAGAAAGACGAGTATTCCGACGTTCCATGAATCTGACAGAACAGTTATCACTCCGTCCTGAAATACGTGATTTAAGGTATCAACCGGATTGAATCTCGCCCAGAAAAGCGCACCGGTAAGAATACCCAAGAATAATGAGCTATATACTTCTTTAGTTATAAGCGCAAGCACTATCGCGATAAGCGAAGGAAGCAGCGCCCAAAATGTCTGCTCAACTTCTACACCTTTTTGTTCTATAAAGAACCAGGCAGAAGCATAAAATAATACCAGAACTATACCTGATATCAGGATTTTCTTATTTTTCATTGTCCTCTCTCCTTTGTAAAGTATATATAGCTATTATAGCATTTTTATTTGTCAATATAAAGTTATTATTTTTATTATATCGTATACTGTTTTTTTATTATATTGTTTTATTATATTGTGTACTGTTTTTATTGACAAATATCTTTAACGATTTTAAAATTTATATAGTTATTTTTTGTTGCAAATAAACAATATTTTTTAAGGGAGACGCACAAATGGACAATAATCAATTTCCTAACTATGATGGACAAGCACCTGATGCCGGTGTGACTCAGCCTGTGGATAATATGAATTATAACCGGACAAACTATAATCAGCAGGGTAATCCATCACAGTCTCAGGACTTTAATCAAACCGGTTATCCAAATCAGCCTCAGACAGGCTTTAATCAATCCGGTTATCCAAATCAGCCTCAGACAGGCTTTAATCAATCCGGTTATCCAAGTCAGCCTCAGACAGGCTTTAA